>CAXBOL010000074.1:0-10915 GCA_963977295.1 uncultured Opitutaceae bacterium | reverse complement strand
GGAATTGATGCGATTGGCCCCGATTGCCCAAGCCCGCGAGGCGGGGGTAACCATCGCCGAGTCGGGTCGAAAGCCCACCGTGTCGATCTTTGGCGGTCTGGAATTAAACAAGGCAAACGCCTCGGAACGGTTTAACGACTCACGCACGGGTTGGACTGTGGGGGTGCAATCGAGTTGGGCGATCTGGGACGGGAAATCCACCCGCGGACGGATCAACCAGGCCTTGTCGCAGCAGGCTCAATCGGAGCTCGCCTTGGCCGACGCGACCCTGGGCGTTGAAGTCGAAGTGCGACGCGCCCTGTCTTCCCTCAGTGAAGCGACTGAATTGGTCGAAGCGGCGAAAAAAGTCGTCGAACAAGCCAATGAAGCCCTGCGTTTGGCCAATGCGCGATACGGCGCGGGAACCGCGACCCAGCTTGAGTTACTGGCCGCCCAAGTCGCTCTGACCCAAGCCCGCAATAATGAACTTGAGGCCAGTTACAGCTACAACGTTTCGGCCGCCAACGTGCGTCGAGCCATGAGATCCTCGGAATTTTCGTTTGTGATTTCACGACTCAGCTGAGCCCCGCAAGGATCCCACCATGAACCGCCGAGCCATCGCGATCGTCGCCGTAAGCTTAGGGGGATTGGCGATAGTTTTCGGACTCTTGGCGTCGTTGAGTTCCGTCCAAACGTGGGCGGCGCGTCGGGTGGTGGCGGCCAAGGTCCCCACGCCGGTGGCCTTCGATCGCGTTTCGATCTCGTGGAATAAGATCGAAGTCGACGGGCTGCGCACGACCTTCGGCTCGGTGGCCTTGGTGGTGCCGCAAGCGACTGCCCAAGTATCCGTTTGGCGGTTGGCGACTGGCTCGGTTCGGATTCGAAATCTTGTCGCCCAGGGATGGACGGCGCGATGGTCCCCGACGGAGGCCGCTCCCGAGCAAGTTTCCGAACTCATCGATCCGGTCGGAACTCGTCAGATGTCAGCGGGGTGGGGCGAATGGTTGGCCCAATTGGACCTCGCCGCCACCGAGTCGAAACTGGCGGTGCCGAATCTTGAAAGTTGGCTCCAACTCCCGGTGAAACTTGAAATCACCGCAGTCGATTTGAACGGTTATGCGGAATGGAGAAATGCGGGACCCGGAGAGGACGGACACGCGCACGTTTCGATCACCGGTGGCAATTTGCGGGCGGGGCAGAGAAGTCAAATCAGGGTGAAAATCGAGGCGGAGAGTGAAGCGGTGGTCGGCGCCAGTATTCAGACTCTGAATATTGAAACGAATCTCGGGGTGAAATTGGCCACTCCCGATCGGATTGGCGGTCTCTGGATTTCGTCCAGCTTGCGAGGGAAACGTGCCACCAACCCCCAGTGGGACGTTTACCAATTTGATTTCGGGTTCGATGGCTCAGGGGCAACGCCGCGACTGCGCTTTTCCTTGGCCGACGAATCCCGGGCCTTGTTCAGCAGCGACATATTCGCGGGATCGAGTGAAGTAGGATTATCGGGTGAATGGTCGGTCGCGCTCACCGATGACAACGTCACGAGCCTCATGCTCGGCACGCGGATGCCCCGATTCTCGATCACGGGCAATGGGAAGATTCATTCGAATTATGAGCTCTCCGAGTTGGATTTGGAGGGCAACGTTCAGTTCGAAGCGGAGCGACTCGAGGTGTTTGACCCCAAGGCCGGCGCGGTGGGTCAAGTCACGGGGCAACTCGATTTCGCCGGCAAACGCATGGCCCAGGATGTGCGATTTACGCGGTGGGATCTCAGCCTGAACGGGGCGCAACCCGTGATGCGGGCCCGCTTGCTGCAAGGGGTGGAGTTTTCCTTTACGGGACTGGAGGTGCGCGTCGAGCAGCCGACCGATCCGGTGGCGGTGATTGACATCATCGGACTCCCGTTGAATTGGCTGCAACCGTGGTTGAGCCCATGGATCATCGATGGTCGTCCGATCCGCGGTCAGATTATCGCGTTGGCGACGGACCGAGGGGTGCGTTTTGTCACGTCTGATCCGGTTTTGGGGACGGGGATAGTGGCGGCGATCGAGGGGCAATCGATCATCGAAGGCGTGGATTTGAGTCTGAATTTTGGGAGTGAAATCACCACCGATGGGTGGCAAGTCGAGATTGACCGCATGGAGCTGGGTGATGACTCCGGCACTTGGGTGGAACTTTCGGCCCGAGGGGGGCAACTGATGGCGGAAGACGGGGTGTTTAAGGTGGCGGGGCGGATCCAAGCCGACTTGGCCACTCCCAATAAGTTGCCGATTCTGCAGGGGCGTTGGGGCCTGGCGAGTGGTCGTTTGGATGGTGAGTTTGGCGTGGGGGTTTCGGAGAGGATATCTTTGGCCGTGGCGATGGAACTCAAAGATCTGACGACTCACGACGCTCAGTCTTTGCCCAGCGTGCAATTGGATGGTCGCGTGGATCGACTGCCGGACGGAGCGGTTGAGGTTCATTTGCCGCTGCAATTTGCTCGGGGTGAACGCGTTTCGGATATCACGTTGAATTCACGAATGGCGCCCGATTCGGGGGGATGGCGAGTGGAAGGTAGTTTGAGCGGCCCCCGTGCTTATCTCGATGATATTCAACTTCTGGGCCTGGGGTTAGCGTTAAAACCAAACGCCGAACCAGTCCCCCCGGCGACCGCGAGCGCCACGGCGGGTGCACCGATTCCGATTTGGCATGGACTTTCGGGGCGTTTTGAAACCGCCATAGGCTTCCTCGAGTTGCCCAATGGACTTTCGCTCTCCAACCTTCGCGGAGAAATCCAACTCGCTGAAGCGGGCATCTCGCTTGAAAATTTCACCGCGGTGGTGGGGCAGGAAGGCTCGGTTTCGGTAACCGGCCAAGTCGACTTCGACGCATCTCGACCTCAGCTTTACTCAGCGGTGGCCCAAGTGAAGGCCGATGCCGTCGAGGCCGGGCCTTTGCTGAAGACTTTGGAAGTGGAATCGCCGCTCCCATTTGAAGGTAAAGTGAATTTGGTGGCGGATTGGTCCGGGGCCGCCGCTGCCGTCGATGGTCTCTGGGCGGAGGGGGAGCTCGAAGCGACCCTGACCAGTTCCGGTGGGGTGCTCCGGGTGCTCGGAGTGAATGTCGATCAATACGTCAAAACGGGCAAAACGGTTGCGGCGCTGGGTGGGCTGCTGGCCTTGGCCACTGGCGATACTCGCACCCAGAATTACGCGACTCGATTGCAGTCGCTCACGGCGGTGGCGGAACAGTTGGCGGCTCTGACGTTTGACCAGCTCAATCTGGTGGTGAAGCGCGGATCGACGGGCGACGTCGAGGTCTCCGAAATTTCGCTTATCTCGCCCTACGTTCGATTACTCGGTAATGGTCGCATTAATTTTCAACCCGGTGTGCCGCTGTGGAGCCAGCCGCTGCTGGCCCAACTCCGATTATCGGCGAGGGATCAACTCGCGGCGGATCTCAAAACGCTCAACTTGCTCAATTCCCAAGCGGATGCATTGGGTTACATGCCTTTGACGAACGACATCGTATTGGATGGTTCGCTGGCGAGTATCGGGACCGCGCAGTTACAAAATATGCTTTCACGCGCGCTCACTTCCCCCTGAGCACGAGGGCGATAAAGAATTAATTGCCGTGACGGCATAAAAACTTCGAAACAGGGCGGTAGAAATCGCTCGGAAAGGGTTGAAACTTTTACAATTGCACGTCGCATTGGCTCAAACCCCGTTCGCTTTTGGAATTTCCTCGCCTCAAACGCTCCACGCTCCCGTGGATTCTCGAAGTCATCGTCTCCGCGATTGTCCGGTGTCTTTATCGGGTCAAAACCGGTGGCACTGAAAATCTACCGTCCGGTGGAGCCTTGATCGCATCGAATCACCTCTCGTATGTCGATGTGATCGCTCTGCAATTGGCCTGCCCTCGGCCCTTGCGGTTCGTGGGTTATCGAGGACTCCTCGAAAGCCATCCGTTTTACCGATGGTTGTTCAAGATCAGCGGGGCCATTCCGATCTCCTCGGATAACGCCCTCACCAGCACCCGCGAGGTGGTCAAGTATCTGAAGCAGGGAGATTACGTGGTCGTCTTCGTCGAGGGGGCCATTTCCCGCACTGGACAACTCATGAAGATTCGTCGGGGATTCGAGTTGATGGCGAAAACCGCCCAGGTGCCGGTAGTGCCCGTATTCCATGACGGGCTCTGGGGATCGATTTTTTCGTTCTCGGGTAATCGTTACCTGTTCAAGTCCCCGCGAATCATGCGCACGCATGTCTTCGTGGCGTGGGGAAAGCCGATCGATCCGGCGGAAGCGTCTCCGGAGCGTTTGCGTCGCGAGTTGCTGGATTTAGGGGAATACGCCTTTCATCAACGCCCGCAGCTCAAACGCAACCTCGCGCGCGAGGTGGTCCGGGGGTTGGCCCGGCGACCTTGGCGGGTGGAAATTATTGATCGAACCGCGGAGCGCAAAGTCGTCAAAGCAGGGCAATTACTGGCGGTGGCGGCGGCCCTTTCCCGACATATTCGCCGCACCATTCCGGATCGTCGAGTCGGCATCGTGCTGCCACCGGGAGCCGGCGCCAGTATCGCCAACTTGGCGGTATTGTGTGCTGGAAAGGTGCCGGTGAATCTGAATTTCACCGCGGGCAGGGCGGCGATTGAAGCGAGTCTGCGGTTGGGTCAAGTCAGCACCATCATCTCGGCTAAAGCGGTGCAGGCCAAAGTGAAGGACTTTCCGTGGCCCGCTGGCACGCTCGATCTCGCATCGGAAATCAAGGCCTTGGGCGGGAAGAAGGCGATCTTACCGTGGTTACTGGGGGCTTGGTTGGTGCCGAACCAGTGGCTGGCCAACTGGTTGGGGCTCCCCAAACAAGGAGACCAACAGGAGGCCGGGTTGTTGTTCACCAGTGGGAGTTCCGGCGAGCCCAAAGGGGTCGTGCTGACCCATCGCAATATTTTGTCCAATTGTTGGCAGATTTCTTCCCTGTGTATTTTGCCGGATACCGCCACGATGCTGGCGTGTTTACCCGTCTTTCACTCCTTCGGATTCACCGTGACCCTGTGGTATCCCATGATGCGTGGGTGTCACGTCGTCACCGTGCCCAGTCCACTGGATACCCGACGCATCATTGACGCGATCCGGGAGGAGCAGGCGACCGTGTTTATCGGGGCTCCGACTTTCATGCGCCCGCTTTTCAAGCGCGCTGAGCCAAGTGATTTGAAGTCGCTCGATCTGGTGGTCTCCGGCGCCGAAAAACTGCCGCAGGACCTCTACGAAGAGGTGAAGGCGAAGTTCCATATCGAAATCCTCCAAGGCTACGGGCTCACCGAAACCACTCCGGCCGCCAATATCAATCAACCCAATCCCGCCTTGCCCGATACCCCGACGGCGGAGGCGCAGACGGCGAAGAAACAGGGGTGGGTCGGACGCATGATGCCGGGCATGACGGCGCGAATCTTTCATCCAGAAACCATGGCGGAATTACCACTGACCGAGCAGGGCATCGTCGCATTTCGGGGCGGCAATGTGTTCGGCGGGTATCTCGATAATCCCGAGAAAACTGCCGATGCCTTTCACGACGGCTGGTTCCTGACCGGCGACCTGGGCCGCTTCGATGACGACGGGTTTTTGGCCATCGAGGGACGGCTGTCCCGGTTTTCCAAAATCGGGGGAGAGATGGTTCCTCACGGCACGATTGAGCAACGTATCATCGATACCTTGGAGCTTGATCAGTCCGAGGGTTACGTGGTCGCCGTCATGGGGGTGCCGGATCCGTCCAAAGGTGAAGCCTTGGTTTTGTTGTCCACGATCGAAATTCCACCGAACGAGCTGCGTGATAAGCTCTTGGCCACCGGATTACCTAATCTTTGGGTGCCACGCTTGATTCAAAAAGTGGATGCCATTCCGGTGTTGGGCACGGGCAAGATTGATCTTAAGGGCTGCAAAGATTTGGCGCTCGCGGTCGCCGAAGTTTGATTCCGTCTCGGCCAAAGCGACTGACGGCGGGAGGTTTAATTTGCCGTCTCGCAATTGAAATTGCGGAGGATCTGCATGGCACCCCATGTTAGCGGAGTGATCGCTTCCGTTCCTCCCGCCGTCACGGCCAAACTCCGTCGCAAACTCGGTCCATCGATCGTTAAAACCGATCAGGACAGTTGTTATCATGCGTCCTTCGATAGCGGACGCATGTCGTTCCTCCCTGTGGCGGTCGTGACTCCCACCAAGCCCGAACAAGTCGGGGTCGTCCTGACCTTGGCCAATCAACACGGCGTGCCGGTGACGCCACGGGGAAGGGGCACCACCCTCACCGGAGGGGCTTCGCCGAAAGCGGGCGGATGGGTCCTGGATCTCACCAAGTTGAATCGAGTTCGGATCGATGCCGATGCGGGGTTCGCGCACGTGCAGGCGGGTGCAGTGGTGGCAAAATTACAGGACGCCGCGGCGGCCCAGGGCTGGGTTTATCCGCCCGATCCGTCATCGAAAAACTACTGCACCATTGGCGGCAACATCGCGTGTAACGCCGGGGGGATGCATGGCGGCAAGTATGGGGTCACCCGCGATTTTGTGGTGGCGCTGAAAGGCTATTTACCGACCGGAGAATTTGTGGAGTGGGGCACGGCGACCCGAAAATTTGCCGCCGGATTCAACCTGCGCGATTTGTGGATCGGGAGCGAGGGCATGCTCGGGGTCGTCACGGAGGCCGTGTTACGGTTGATTCCGCAGCCGGAGGCGCGGTGGACGTTGCTCACTTCCTTTCCCGATGAGGTCAGTGCGTTCAGCGCGGCGCGGGCGCTATTCGCGGCCCGATTGCAGCCGGCGATATGCGAATTTCTTGATCGTTACAGCGTGCAATGCGCCGAAGAAGCGATGCGGACGACTATCTTTCCGGGGCACCCGGGACGTCCGGTGATGTTGATCGAACTCGCGGGCGGAGTCGCCGAGGTGCGGGACTCGCGCAAAGCGGTGCTGGCGTGGGCCAAGACCCATGCCGAAGGGCATCGGGTGGCCAAGACTCGCGACGAGGCGGAGCAACTTTGGGCGGTCCGGCGCAAGTGCTCGGGCGCGATGTTTCAGATGGGAGATGCCAAACTCAACGAGGACATCACTGTGCCCTTGGCCGCGTATGAAAAATTTGCCCGGTTTCTCGATCGGTTGCGGAAGTCATCGGGGCTGGCGATTCCGACCTTTGGTCACTTGGCCGATGGAAATTTGCACGTGAACATCATGTATCACAAAGCAGACCCGGCCGAATGTCGGGCGGCGGAAAAAGCGGTGCAGGCATTGATGGAGAAAGTGGTCGGCTTAGGCGGCTCGATCAGTGGCGAGCACGGCATCGGTTTGGCGAAGTCTCCGTTTCTCCGCATCCAACACTCGCCGGCGGCCGTGGGGGCGATGCAGGCAGTCAAACACGCGTTGGATCCCAACGGTATCCTTAATCCGGGTAAAATGTTTGACGTCTTCGAAGTCTGGAAATGCCCGCGGGTGGTGGCCCAGTTTCCGTGGGATCATAAGTAGATCGCCGGGCGGCTTTCCGCCCGTAGTAACGTATTACGTTACAAACCTCCGCCGGGGCCTAATTTAGGCTGAAGTCTGATTTACCATTGCGGAGGAAATCTGGCCCTCTTCAATCGACGGTTTCAGCGCCCGCATGTATCTAAAAGCTCTCAAACTGCACGGTTTCAAATCGTTCGCCGACCCGACTACCCTTCGTTTTGAACCGGGTGTGACCGCGGTGGTGGGACCGAATGGCTGTGGCAAGTCCAACATCGCCGACGGCATTCGCTGGGTATTGGGCGAGCAGAGCGCCAAGGCGTTGCGGGGCGGCAAGATGCAAGACGTCATCTTCGAGGGCACCGATCATCGGCGTCCTTCCCAGCTGTGCGAAGTTTCGCTGTTGTTGACCGAATGTGAGCAGCAACTGGGCAGTGAGTTTCACGAGATCGAGATCATGCGCCGGGTGCATCGCGACGGCGGCAGTGAGTATTTCTTTAACGGCCAGGCCTGCCGACTGAAGGACATCCAGAAACTGTTCATGGATACGGGCATCGGCCGGACGAGTTACTCGATAATGGCGCAGGGCCAGATTGACCAGATTCTGTCTTCCAAACCCGAAGAGCGTCGGGCGGTTTTTGAGGAAGCGGCGGGCATCACCAAATACAAGTCTCAGCGTCGCGAAGCCATGAACAAGCTGGCGTTGACGGAGCAGAATCTTGCTCGCGTGGCGGATGTGATTTCGGAAGTAGCTCGGCAAATTGGCAGCCTGAAACGACAAGCCTCGAAAGCGCTGCGATTCAAGCGCGTGAGTTTCCGGTTGCGGCACTTGAGTCTGGCCTACAACGGACATCAACACGCCAAATTGGCGGCGACCATCGCCGAACTTGAGGCCAAATTGGCGGGGCTGCGGCAGGCCGCCGAGGAACGTCGGCGAAAGCTCGAGTCCGAACAGGGCTCATTGGAAGAAATGAAGGCCGATCGGTCGCGTTTGCATCAACGGGCGCAAGACGCGCAGCAAGCGGTGTTCGACCTGAAGTCGCAGCGAGAACAAGCGGAAAACGGAGCCAATCTTGCACAAATCAAGCGAGCCGGGTTATCGGATCGTTTGGCCTCGTCACGGGACAATCTGGGCGAGCTCGACATGCAGATGCGGGAGCTCTCCGACCAAGTTGACAGTGGCGCGCAGGACAAACAGGAGCAACTCACCTTGCTCGGTGCGAGCGACTCGGTGTTTCAGAATCGAAATCGAGAACTGGCGGTCGTGGACGGTCAGTTGACCGCGATGGAGGAGGAACTGAAACAGACCAAGTTCTCGTTGCTGCAGATGGAAAGCACCATCGCCCGCCTTCGGACCGATACCACCAGCTACGAGGTGGATCAGCGCACTTCCGCGCAGCGTCACGACTTGCTGGTGCAGCAGAACGAAGCGCTGCAGCAGGAGCACAACGCGGCGGTGCAGCAGTGCCAGGAAATCGATTTTCGCGCCGAAGAGGCGATGCAAGAGCGGGCCCGTTTTGAGCAGGAGTCGCAGGCGATTCAGCAGCAAATCGGTGAGACGACGCGCGAGTTTCGCGAGGGACAGCGCGTTCTGCAGGATATTGATCGGAGTCTCGCCCAACGGGCGGCCCGCTTAAAACTGCTGCAACAATTGCAGGAAAAGTGGGAAGGGTTCGGCGCGGGGGCCAAGGCGGTGTTGCAAGGCCGATTGGATGCGGCCGTGGATGGGGCGATCGTCACCCCCGTGACCAAGAACTTGGAGGTAAATCCTCAAGCAGGCAAAGCGGTTGAAGCGCTCCTCGGGGCTGCA
Source organism: uncultured Opitutaceae bacterium (assembly GCA_963977295.1). Taxonomy (GTDB): domain Bacteria; phylum Verrucomicrobiota; class Verrucomicrobiia; order Opitutales; family Opitutaceae; genus Actomonas. Next base: position 1,664 of record CAXBOL010000074.1, on the reverse strand, counting down.
GTGGAGGCAATTCACGTGGCGGACCTAGCCACGGCGCGGCGAGTGCTGGAGCAACTCGAGCACGATAAGATCGGCAGTGCGGTGTTCCAAATCGAAGGCATGGGGGCAAAGGCCGCGGAGGGGCTGGAGTTGCCCGCATTTCTGCACCCGGCGACCTCGGCGTTGGTCAATGTCGATCCGGGTCACCCGGCCGCGGCGTTGCTCGCCTCCTGTTATTTGGCCGACGATCTGAATGCCTTTTTGGATTTCTGGCAGGACAATCCGGGTTTCAGTTTTTTGGCCGTGGCCACGCGCAAGGGGGAGTTGGTGGATCGACGGGGACTCGTTTTTGGCGGTTTTAACAAGAAGCCCGAAAACAGTATCGTGCAGCGCGAAATCGATCTGCGCGAGACCGCGAAAGCCTTGGTGGTGGAGCAGCAAAAGCATGATGATCAGAAGGCGGTGATTGATGCGTTGAATGATCGGCTCGCTCAGACCGAACAGGCGTTGGAGTCAAAGCGAGCCGAGGTGCTCACCGCCAATCAACAAGTGGCGTCGGTCCAAGCTGAACAGCGCAACGCCAATCGGGCGCGCGAAGAAGGCGAGCAGCGCCTCGCTCGCATGCAACGTGAACTGGCGGGACTCGAAGCGGCGCGGAACGAAGCCCAAGTTCGATTTGAGAAAGCGCAAGCGGGCTTGGCTCAGGCCGAAACCGAGGCGACCGGAGCCCGGGAACGGATTCATGCGCTCGAAGTGCGCGTGGTGGAAATTCGCACGGATCGCGACGTAAAGCGCGAGACGTTGGCGCAAGCACGCTTGGAGTTGGCGGAACGCCGCCAGAAAGTCGAAGTGCTGGATCGCGGCATTGCCGACATGGAAAAACGCCGGAGTCAATTGGCCCAGATTTTGGCGCAGCGGCAGCAGGAAATTGAAGTGTGGTCCGAACAAATTGTGCGCTTGGAGCACGAATCGGAATCGCAGCGCGCCAAGGCGCGCCAAATCAGCGAAACCCTCGTGGTCGCTCAGGAACAGGTGGAGAAGATCCGGGTGAAATTGGCGGAAGTCGAAGGGCTCATCAATGAAGTCGAAGCGGCGCAGCAGGGGTTAAGATCCGCCTCGGAAAGCGCGCAGGGCGAACTCGGGCGCTGCGAGGTGCGGATGGCTGAGGCCAGTTCTCGGGCGCAGTTCATCGCCGAAGATGTGACGCGGGAATTTTCCGAAGACGTGGCGCAGTTGGATTGGAAATCATTGTTGTGGCACTCCGATGATGAGCCGCCCGACATGAAGACGATGGACCTCGAAGAAGAGGACGATGAAGCCCCCGACGCGGCAAATGGGGAAGCAGCCAGCGATGGCACGCCAGCGCCGAAGCGAAAGCGCAAATCGAAGGAGCCCAAAGGTGATCCCACGGAGGCAGATTTGGCTGAATTGGAGCTGACCGATTGGACCGCGATTAAGTCGGAGGTGGATGCTTTGCGTCAGCGCCTCAATTCGATGGGAGCGGTCAATCTGGTGGCGATCGAGGAATACGCCGACTTGAAGCAGCGTTTCGACTTCCTGAAGGGCCAGAGTGACGATTTGATCAACGCCAAGACGGAACTCATGTCAGCGATCGATGAGATCAACACGCTCTCGGAGCAGCAATTTGCGATCACCTTTGAGCAGATCAAAAAGAACTTCAAATA
>CAXBOL010000073.1:0-10983 GCA_963977295.1 uncultured Opitutaceae bacterium | reverse complement strand
CGTTTGCCTTCGTCATCCATCGCCAGCCACACATGGTCGTCGGTGCATCGCCGCCGATCCAGCATGCCTTGCCACCGCTTGGCTAGCTCCGCCGCGACCAAGTCGTCTTCGGGCAATCGCGAACTCAGTTCCGCCGCAGCCAGGAGCGCGCACATTTCATCAATCAAGTTTTCGCGTCCGTCATCGAGGTAAGAGAGTCCGTTGACGCAAAGGTGTTCAAATCCCCGGCGGGCTGCCTCCAAGTAATCCGTGGGTGAATACGCTCCACCCTCGCCCAGCGTGGAGGCCAAGGCCAACGCGGCCACGGCCATTCCTCCGCCTTGGCGCCAGCCGGCTTGATAGTCGACTCCCTTTTCACCCGCTTGGGTGCGATAAGAACACAGCTCCCGCTGTGCCGGATCCTTGGACCACCGATCGAACACGGTCATATACCAAAATCCCGTTTTGTCCTGCATGCGCATCAGCCAATCGGCGCCATGCAGGGCTTCATCGCGCAGTCGTTCGACGAGGTAGGGCCGTTCATCGAGTGACGCATAGCATTGCCATGCCCGCGCCAGCGTCCAAGCGACCATCGGATTTTGCTGCGGGTTCATGACGTTCGCATAAGAAAGGTGACTGAGGTATTTGCTGTTGTCGCCGGACGCATCAAACCAGCCCCCACTCACATCCCGCCTGGCCCCATCATCCAGCCGAGGCGCCTGGGCATCGGCGCGATCCCAGATTCCCGAAGAGCGCTGGCTTTTGATGTGAAACAACAGATCGGATACCAGTTGGGCGCCGAACAAATTCTCCCCGATGTCGAACCCCTCGCTCTGTCCGGCCCTTCCATCGGCCAATTCCCACCGCAGCGCATAGCGCCCGGGCCGCTGCTCCGAGGAGACATCAACTTCCCACCAGGGGCCCATCGTCCAGCCCTCAACTTCGCCACGATACACCGGCGTTCCCACCCACACTTCAGTTCCGGCGGGCAAGGCGACCAAGGCAACTTTGCACCAGCGTGTGTTGGACGGGGCTTCCATCAATAAACGTTTGGCTGCGCCGGGAGTGTATCCGATGTGATTGAATAATACTTTCATGGCAGGTTTCTGCAGAGATGGCGGGCATTTGGCCGAGCGGCCCGTGGGTCTGGGGAGGATCATGTCGTCCCCGTTCCGTGGTTGTCAGCTTCGATGATTAGGGGAAATTTAGTGGCACGAGTTGGTGAACAGAGATTAATAAAAATACAAAAAATCACTGCGGACCGCTCCCAGTTTTGGCCCGTTCGGGTCGGCGCTGAACGCGGTTCGAAAAACCAAAAAAATGGCAAACTACGTCTATATCGCAACCAGTCTTGATGGCTTCATCGCAACTCCTGACGGGGGAATTGAATGGTTGGAAGGCGCACCTAATCCCAGCGGAAGCGATTTCGGTTTTGCCGAATTCATGTCTCGGGTCGATGCGCTCTTGATGGGGAGGCGCACCTTCGAAAAACTACTCAATTTCGGGCAATGGCCCTATTCTATCCCGGTTTACGTGCTCAGCAACACGTTGAAATCTGTGCCTGATGAGCTTATGGAAAAGGCAGAAATCACCACCGGCAGTCCATCGGAAGTAATTTCTAAACTTGGTTTAATGAATCACAAAAACCTCTACATTGATGGAGGACTTTTGATTCAGTCGTTCCTGAAAGAAGACTTGATTGATGAGTTAATCGTCACCCGCTTTCCCAAGCTTCTCGGGCAAGGAATTCCATTGTTTGGAGATCTGAATGAAAGTCTCGATTTCGAACATGTAGAGACTGAGGTAATCGAAAATTATCTGGTTAAGAGCAGGTATCGAAGAGTTTTGCGGCACCAGCCGAGCCTTGAGACCGGGCAAGAGGCGTCGGGTTAATCGCTTAACCGTAACGATGCAATCTAACACGAAGGAACACGAATAGACCCGAATGAAATCCAATTCAAAATGGAATGAGTTAGAATCCACCAAACAGTGGGTTGTCTGTTCGCCGCTACTCATGGTAGAATTCCCAATTTAGAGTCACTTGGTGGTTTCTCTTCGGAATCTTTCCAGCTCTATCCAATGAAAACGTTTCGGTGCCTCATCCCGCCCTGCGGGACGGAGCCATTGTTCCTCAGCCGCCCAAAAGGCGCCTACTTCGTCACCCCTTCGGGGTAAATCTCCACGAGCTTTGCCATCTTCGTGCTCTCGCACTTCGTCGTTTTCATGTCAGGCCATTCACTTTGTTCATAGACGTGGTTAAAAACAAACCAGTTCATTTTGCTTCTCGGCCGCATTCATCGCACGCAAGCACGCATTTCTCCTCTCCTCCTTGGGTTTTCCTACTGCATGGTTACGGCTGAAGGGATGGGGAATCGGCGAAGGCCGTTGAGGAAATCTTCGGATAGGATGAAACTTCACGGCACGACGTCGATGATAACGCGTTGGTAGCGGGTAAGGCGAGGGGTGCCGTGGTCGGTGACGGCCAGAATAATGTGCATGGTGCCGATGCCGGGGGGCATGACCCGGCTGGTCTTGACCGTGAGCGAGGCTTGGGCTTGGTCGAAGCCGATGATGTCGTGTTTGACGCCGGTGCTGGAGTTGGACATGCGGCGGGTGCCGGGTTCTTCGTAGCAGAACCATTGGAAGGAGAGTGGGTCGCCATCGGGGTCGGTCGTGGCGGTGGCGCTGAGCTCAACGCGTTCGCCGGGTTTGGCCGTCAGGTGGTTGGGGTGATCAAGTTTTACGACCGGCGGGGGGTTGGCTTTGGCGTAGGGCTGGATCGTCCAATCCATGCGCGCGGCAAAGTCGTTTTGATACGCTTCGCGCCAACGCCAGATAGTGGCGTGATTGGTGGTGTGCCATTCGCCGTCGTTGCCCAGCACTTCGTCCTGCACGTTGGTCCAGATCGGGCGCGTTTCGGGTTCGAGAAACCATTTTTCCGTGCGAGGGGTATAGAGTTCGTAGCGCCCGCCCCAACCGCCCCAATCCGGACGCTCGGGCACATTCAGACCATTGTTGATCAGACCCAGAAAACTTGGCGTGTCGCCTTCCATCATGTATTCCCAATGGGGATACGCAGCACCGAGGGGACCCTTGCGACGGATGTTGCGCTCCAACCATTCGTTGGTGACCAACCCGAAATCCGCGCCGCCGAAGCGGCCGTGAAATTTGTCGCCGCCAATTGCAATCCACGTGGCGTGGTGAAAGCCGCCGCCGGCGTTCACTCCCGGGGTGACGATGTAAAATAGATCCGGGAAATTTTTTCGAATCCAGGGCCCGCTGTTGTCCTGATCCGAGATGGCATAGACACGTAGTTTGGCGACGAATTTGGCTAGGGCGGCTGCGTCACGCGTGCCGTGCACTTTCCATAGGGCTTGAGCCAATACGTTGGGGCCGCCCCACACAGTGACCCAGATGGGACGGGGATCATCGCGGTCAACGGCCCGAATCAACAATTCGGAACCCGACGAATCTTTGCCTGCGCCCACCCCATCCATGTCGCCGAGTGGCATGCCTGCGGCAACGCGAGCTTGCAGGTAGGCTTCCGTGGGAAACCCGGGTTCATGCAATTGAAGGTTGTCGCGAACTTGACCAAACGCCGTGACGATGGAGTGGATTTTGTCGGGGTTGACCGGACGGGTGGCGCCGCCCGGGGGCGTAGCCACGAGTCCCTCAATATCGAATTGGTTGGCGTAGGTCATGAGCCGCACCATCGACATCTGGTCATCCGGGTCGCCGCCGATGTCAGTGAGCACAAAGAGGCGGGGTTTCTCGGCCGTCAGCAGCGAAGCGCATAGGGTCAAGGCGAGGAGGAGCTTGGTGGTGAAGGGTGGCATTTTCATAAAAAGGGCAAGGGGAGTCGGCAGGGGGCGTAGCTGCGTGAAGTGAGGGGAAGCATGGACTGGTTATTTTTAACCACCTATTGACACGAACGGCGTGGTCTACCGACTACGCGATGGAACCACGGTGGATGGATGTAGTGAAGAGAGGATGATTTGTTTTCGGGCCATTTGGCGGGGGCGTGGACCCTAGGCTTTGAGGACCACGTGTTTGTTGACGAACGCGGGATCGATCTCGATGCCGGATCCGGGACCGGTGGGCACCGTCACCACGCCGCCGTCGGTCGTCAGCGTAGAGGTGGCGCAGGTGTAGGGGAGGGACGCGGGATTGGTCAGGCCCTTGAATTCGTGGAACTCGCCGGCGTTGGGAATCGCGGACACGAAGTGAACCATGTAGAGATAACCGAGGCCGCTGGAGATATGCGGCACGTGGGTCTTGCCCATCGCGTGCGCCATACGCGCCACCTTCATCGAGCGAATCAGTCCGCCAAAATAATACACGTCAGCCTGCACGATATCGAGACCGTCATTGGCGATCAGCCAGCGGAAGGCGTGCATACTCGATTCCTGTTCGCCGCCGGCGAGGGGGATGTCCACGGCATCGGCGACGGCCTTGGTTTCCTCATACCAGTCGAAGGGCACCGGCTCCTCGAAAAAGGCGTAGTTGTAGTCCTGCAGCAGTCGGCCAAACTTGATGGCCTCAGCGACGGCGTAGGAGCCGTTGGAATCGGCCATGCACACCATGTCGTCGCCAAATTTTTCGCGCACCATGGGGATGAGTCTTTCCGACCGGCCCGCGGGATATTCGGGGTGGCTCATGCGGCCGCCGATCTTGAGCTTGAGCGCCTTGGCTTGGGATTCCTCCACGTCGCGCGTCAGGTTCGCCAGCACCTCTTCCGCGCTGTTGTCGCGTTCGCCGTTGGCCCGGTAGACCTTGACGGTCGGATGGTAGATCTGGTCGCTGATCAGCAGGCCCAGTGGCAGGTGGGCGATGCGGCCCAGCAGATCAAGGATGGCGAATTCGATCGTGGCCATCGGCACCCAGAGTGCGAGGCTCTGCAGCTTGTAGTTACTCTGGTGCACGTAGGCCTCCTCCATCACCGCCTCCAGGTCGCGCGCGTCCTTTCCAATGAAAAAATCCTGCAGGCGGTTCACCTGCACCGGCCAGACCGACAGCATGGGCGAGTTGTTCGCGGCCGAAAGGCCGATCGCGCCATCCTTTGAACGGACCCGACAGAGGAAATTGTTCTGATACCGCAGCAGTTCCACCGACTCGATGATGACCGGGGACGTGAAGAGCTCCCGGCGCAAAACCGGCTGCGCAAGGATGGCGTCCAAGCGGGCATATTTATCCCGCAGGACTTCCTGGGGCCGGCCGACCGCGCCTCGAGCTGAGAACGGCAGACTCGCCGCGGCTCCGCCCGCAACGGCACTGGTGAGGAACTTACGACGGTTGATATTCATGGGGTTGGGGGACTGGGAGGCAGGATAGTTTTTTAACCACAGATTAACACAGATGGCTTCACTACCGTTACGCGACGGAACCTGAGAGGCAGGGATATGATTGTGGGTAGAATCGTGCGGTAGCGAGGGGGTTGAATCAGCGGTAACCTGTGCTCATCTGTGGTTAAAAAAGATGGGGTCCGGTTGAGGCTTACTTCGCTCCGGTGATTTGGCGGAGGAGGGTGAAGAAGGCTTTCTTGCGAGGGGATTCGATGGACCAGTCGACCGGGACGCTTTGGAAGCCCTCGGAGAAAGGGTCCTCCTTGCGACGAAAATCGAAGTAACCCCAGGAGGCGCGGGATTCGGTCGCAGCGATGAAGTTATTGTCGGGTTGGTCGAAGTCGTAGTGGTCGTCCTCGTTGAACACGACGGGCATCTCACGCCACGTGGGCAGGACGCGGGTCTCGGCGACCATCTCACGGATACGATCCGGGGTGGTTTCCACGCCGCGGCGGTTGTTGCCATGGATGAGAATGAAGTCCGACGCGGCCACGATCTCCGGCGTGGGCAGCTGGCCGCCCGACATGCTCACCGTGACCGGAAAGCGATGCCCATCGCGGGTGGTTTGGGCGATGCGGCGGATGAGGGCGGGAACCCCCGGCTGGCGGAGCACGGCGTGGTCGTAGTTTGTTTCCGTCGATTCGTTGCAGACCTCGATGAGGATGTTCCGGTAACCGCGATCAAACAGCCACTCCAGCGTCAGGTCGGTGGCGCGCAGGACGGCGGCCTCGTCGTGCAGGTTTTGATCCTGACCAAAATAGAACAGGCCGAGGATGGGCACCATGCCGAGTTCATCCGCCCGGTCGAGAATGCGCTCGAGTCGGGCGAAGTAGTCTGGACGCAGCGTGCCGTCGTCCTGGAACGCGGAGTTGATCCAGCCTTTGTTGCCGTAGCCCAGCGGACTGCCGCCCTGCAAGTTGAGGGTGAATCCGAGCAGGCCATGCGCGCGCCACGAGAGCATGGCCGCGATGAACTCGTTCGTGTTGCGTTCGGGGTCCCATTTACCGGTGTCGGGATACGCCCACTGATCGCGGGTGTCGGGATTGAGGTCGTCGAAAATGCCCTGCACCATGCGTGAATTAGGCAGCAATCCTTCGATGCGATGGCCGCGCCAGCTCCGCCCTTTGAAGGTGGGCTCGCCGTTGATGAGAAAATTATCGCCGACGATCGAGACGGCGGTGTGACGCGGCGTGGCCGTCGCGGCGGAGGCGAGCGAGAGTCCGAGTCCGGCGACAAACGCAATGATCGAAGTGGAAAAACGGAAGGGGGACTTCATGGGAAGAGAGGGGAAGAGAAAGCGATGAATACGATGGAGAGGCAACGCGGACTGGTTTGGTTTTTAACCACGAATTGACACGAATCACTTCGCTACCGCTTCGTGGGGAGACTGCGTTGTATTGGCGGTAAGACAGGGTTGGTTTTTATCCGTGGTGAACCTGTAGGGTTCCTGCCTACTGGGTCTTCAGCACCAGAATGGCGTCTTCCCATTTGGTGGGCGGGGTCATTTCGCGGGACTCGTTCGGGGTGAATGAATCTACTTTTACTTCGAGTGCTTCGCGGGGATAGAACCAATACGCCTTCGCTGATTGGCCGAGGATGTTGTGCACTTGGGTGGAGGAGTTGTTGGAGAAATACACCAAGGCCATGTCGCCCGACTCGGTCGTGACGGCGGTCTTCAAGCTTTCGTTTTCGCCCGGCTCACTGATCACATGGGGATTGGGCACCCAGGTCGACCAGTGATGGTCGATCAAAAATTTCTTGGCGATGGTCGCTACCTGCAGGGCTCCCGGGAAGTCGAGGGCCTGCTGCCAAGTGTAACCGCAGTTGTAGTCTCCGCCATTGCCGCGCATGGCCCAGATGGGGCCGGCGCCGTAGGTATGACCGGCTCCGCCCGCAAAGAACGTATGATAGAATTGGCGACGCACCATCACCGGCGTCACCCAGCCGCACCAGTGGCGATAGGTGCCGTATTCGTAGGAGCCTTCAAGGAAGAGACTGGGTTTCACCGGATCGGTCCGCCGAGTGTCGGCCAACATCACGCCATAGAGCTCCTGCATTTCTTTCCAGACCTCGACGCCATTGGCATCAAGCCAGACGTCCTGATGAAACCAGTCCGACGAATTGGCGTGAGCGTCACCGTCGGGGTGATACGTCAGCAGCACCTGGTCCCACGCGGGATGAACCTCGTTCCAGGCCGGACTGGCGCCGGTGACGCCATGCACGATGCCTTCGGCCATGGCGCGGTAAAGGTGGCGGTGGTCGAATTTGACCAGGCCGGAATTGTAGTCCAAGGCGTCCAGTTGCGCCTGGGTCACGTTGTCGTCCGGCAACACGGCCTTGGTGTCGCCGCCCAGGACCCAGATGAGGTTGGGCTCGTCCTTCAGGCGTTCGCCGAGAAAGGCACCGTAAATTCGCGACTGGTCTTCCGTGTAGACTTTCGTTCCCCGGTTGAACTGGGCGCTCCAGCAGGGCAACAAGGCCAACACCATGCCACGCTTTCGGACGGCTTCGATCACGTAGTCGACATTGTCCCAATAGTCGTTGGGCGATTCCGGACCGCCTCCCGCAACCACCAGGGGCGAGCCGGTGTCGGGTGATTTTTCGCTGCCGGCAAACGGGCGATGACCGTAAGCATTGGCGGCGTTGTCCGGACTGCGAGGCAGGCCACCCCCATGCGGGGACCAATGGGCCACGGATTGAATCACGGTGAAGCCGAGCGCCTGCCGGTTATCCAGGTAGAGGTCCACTTCCTCGCGCGTGAGTTGTTGAAACATGCCCCAGGCGGTGTCGCCGATCCAGAGAAAGGAGGTGCCGTCGGTGTGTTGGAGTCGGTGTCCGTTGGCGGAAACTTCCAGTTTCCCGTGCTGCTCCCAGGCCGGCGCGGCCGCCCATGCGGCGGAGGACAGCAGAAGGAAGCACAGGGTGGTGGTGAAGGTTCGTTTCATGAGAAAGGTGCGGCGGGCGCAGCGGACGCCGAGGCTGATTACCGGATACTGTTCAGATAGTGTTCGAGCCGCGTGTAACCGTCGGGGGCGACGAGGTTGCGGTCGGCGGGGTCGGCCGGGTTGAGGTTGTGGGCCAGTTCCCACGCATCGGGCATGCCATCCTGATCGCGGTCAGCGGGGGCGGGGAGGCTCTGCAGTTCGGGCCAGCCGCCGACATCGTTTTGGGAATCGATGATGCCGTGATTTTTGGTGGGATCGGCGACTTTGCGGCGGAGTTCGTAGGACGGTCCCTTGTAAGTTGCGTAACCTTTTCGGACCTCATCCATGATTCGGATGTCCACGGCATCTCGTTTGGGTAGGGAGGCTCCGGCATGAGCGAGCACCGAGGCATAGGCGTCTTCCGCCGTCTGTTGATTGATCGCCATGGCGGGCCAAGGCTGAGCGAGTTTCAAACCGGGAATGGCGGCCAAGTTGCTGGGGTTCTGTTCCTGCACGCCGGCGATCGCGGTTAAGGCCGGAACCACTCCCTGCCAATTGTCCCGCGTCACTTCCGGGCTGCCTACCATGACATTGTCAGCGATATACCATTTACCATAATCACTCTCGCCGTTACGCGACCAAGGGGCGGCAATTTGACGGGAGATTGGACCAGGTTGGGTGGCCGGTCCTGGTTTGTAGTAATTGGCGACCATGTTGATAGTGGTGAAATTGAATTTGGCATTACCTACTTGCTGAACCTCACCTCCGTAGGCGGACTCAAATCCCCAATTGTAGATGACGTTGTTGCGGTAGTCGGTATTGCCGGCTCCGGAAACGAAGCGGATATTGCGATTGGAGTGACTGGCGATCAGGTTGTGGTGATAGGTGCTGTAGTTGGACCCCCAAATGCCACCATAACCGTGATCGCTCTTCTTGGTGTGATTGGACATGTAGAGGCTTTCCGCGATCACGCACCATTGCACGGTGACATTCTTGCCGTGGTAGATGGACATCGTTTCGTCGATGCTCCAGCTGGCGGAGACGTGATCCAGTATCAGGTTCTCGGTATACCGGCTTGTGATGGCGTCGGACGCTTCACCCGATTCGTCGCCCAGTCGCACGCGGAGGTAGCGAATGATCACTTGGTCGGCATAGATCATCAGCGGGTGGCCGCGCAGGGTGATACCATCCCCGGGGGCGGTCTGTCCGGCGATGGTGATGAAGGGGTTCTTAACATCCAGATCGCTCTGGAGGTTGATCGTGCCGGAGACGCGGAACACGACGGTTCGCGGGCCCTTGGCCTCGACGGCCGCGCGCAGACTGCCTTCGCCGGAATCATTGAGATTGGTGACGGCGTAAACGGCACCGCCCCGACCCCCGACGGTGTATTTCCCGTAACCTTCGGCCGTGGGGAACGCGAGCTGGCCTTGGGCGAAAACGCAGGCTGGAGAGAGGGCCACGAGGAGGAGCCAGACTGATTTGGTTAAAGGGTTGTGCATGAGGTAAGTTTAGGGGGTTGAGTGTTACCGAACGGTTATCCGCCGACTCGGGAATGAGTGGCTCGACGAAAAACTGGCGTGGCGTGTAATGCAGACGCCAAGTCCTGAATCTTGACGGTTTGGAATCCTCGGAGGTGCAAGGACCGAAAGAAACAAGCTCATATGAACAAAAGGGGGGTAAAATTGAGCACGAGGAAGTGGAACTGCACCGCAATGAGGATCGGATCAAAGGGATCAAAGGACGCGACCAGATTAATCTGATTTCCTAGGTAATACTGCCTCATTATTGGACAATTTATGTGCTAAACTAAGCCGGTTCCGGCGCCTCTCAGAAATGCGCTCCTCCCCGCCAAAAAACGGAACCTAGTCGCATCCAGGTGGAATGCAGTTATCCGCAATCATCAAACGAACCAAATACCTCTACCAGACCCTTTTGGGCACTCGGTCGGCGTCTCGCCTGTGGCCGCTTCGGGGCACGCCAGCACCGCCAGCAGACAACCGAAGGCGAGAGCCCCCTAGAAACCAACGGATTATTCGGCACGCAGCACGGTCATCGCGTTCACCTTGCTGGCACGACGCGCGGGAATCCAGCAGGCGAGCAGGGCGACGCCCACGAGCAGCAGCGTGGTGGCGAAGAGCACCGCCGGGCCGTCCATGCGCATGAAGCTGTTGGCGTTCGCCATGAGCCGGACGAGGCCGTAGGCCGCGAACACCCCGAGCGCGGAGCCGACCAGCGCGAGTTTCACGCCGGACAGGAGCACGAGGCGGGTCAGGTCGCCGATCCGGGCCCCCAGGGCCAGACGGATGGCAAACTCACCCGTGCGCTGGGCCATCGTCCACGCGATGATGCCGTAGATACCGAGCGAGGCGAGTGCGAGTCCGAGGACCGCCATGCCGGAGAAAATATCGCGGCCGAAGGCGATCTGGTAGTTGGCGCGTTCAATCGAGGCATCGGCCGGCTGGAGCCGGCGCACGGGCAGATCGGGATCCAAGGTGGTCATTAATCCGCGGATGCTGTCCACCAACGTGGTCGGAATCATCCCACTTGTCCGCACCGCGACTTCGAGTTGCCGGCGAGGTTCCTGATCGAGCGGAAAATAGACCTGCAGGGTCACGGGACTGGTGTTCTTGACCGCCGATTCCACGTCGCTCACGACGCCGACGATCTCAGCCCAGTCCGGATTGCTGGTGGTCAGCGGAGCGAGCCGCCGGCCGACGGGATTCTTGTCGCCGAACAGG
>CAXBOL010000072.1:0-11106 GCA_963977295.1 uncultured Opitutaceae bacterium | reverse complement strand
TTAGTTAGAGCTATGACTTAAGCTTTTCACTTAAACTTCAACTGCGGCTTTTAGGATAAACCATGCTCTGTGAACTCTGTGCCAATCTCCGTGAACTCAGTGACCTACTCCAACTGCGGAATTTTGGTTTAAGAGAGCCTGATTTGATTCGGCTGAGGGGATAAGTATCCAGCCCCGGCGACGGACCGTGATTAAATCTGGAAATCCGGCTGGCCGCTGATCTCGTGCAAACCACATTCGCGTTTTTGACCGCCAAAGCGGGTGTCCTCCTCTGACATTCCCGCCTGCAAAGGCGTCGTGCTGTGCCAGTCCCCCAACGACACATACCCCTGCTCCCAGAGCGGATGATAAGGCAGCCCGTGTTCGGTCAAATATCGGTGCACCGTCCGGTTGTCCCAATCGATGATGGGGTGAATTTTGGTCACCTTGTTCTGCTGTTGAACGACCGGCAGGCTTTCGCGCGAATTGCTTTGCCCCCGCCGCAGTCCCGCCAACCACGCCTCAGCCCCGAGCTCACGCACGGCACGGTCCATCGGCTCAATTTTATTGATCAAATTATACTGTTTTAGCCCTTCGAGACCCAATTCCCAACGCTTTCCGAATACGGCCTCCTGACGCGCTGCTGTCATGGCCGGGTTATAAACTTTAAGATTAAGATTAAGCCGCTCGGTCAATTCATCCGCAAAGCGATAGGTCTCTGGAAACAGATAGCCCGTATCGATGAAAACCACCGGAATGGTGGGCATAATCTGCGTCACCAAGTGCAACATGACCGCCGACTGCACCCCGAAACTCGTGGTCAGGATGAGCTTGTCTCCAAATGCGCCAGCCGCCCACTCCACCCGTGCCGCAGGTGTCATCGCGGCCAACTGATTGGCGGACGGCGGTGCGATACGAAGAGCAGCAAAAGAAGTCATGGTTCGAACACCCTGCGGCATTCTACCCTAGAGTAAAGTCTGTATTATAGGTTAATTACCCTATGAACCTTAGTTCGTTAATTACCATGTATTTATATCATACTTTGATTTCCTTGAGACCGTGAAACAGTGACGGCTTCTCCGCCCGTTTCTCTATCGGCTTCGATACCACCAACGCCGTCGCCGCAACTCTGGCACCGGGAGCGTAATCAAGCTCGGCACCGGCCCCCTCACACGCTCCATCCAGCAGGTAGGGCGTGACCGCTGGGCGCGCCGCAGGCTGACGGTCGGTAGAGTGGGTGCGACCAATCCGAAGCACTACGCATAGAAGGAGGATTCGCGGTGGGCAGACGCGGGCGGCCCACCGGTCCGTCCCCACCTTTTGTAGTCCAAATCATTCAAGACGTTGATATGAAAAGTCTATTACCCCTAAATACCAAAGTCCCTTGGGATCAGATTTTAACGCCGAGACGCAGAGGCGCCGAGACATGAAACAGCCAAGCTAACTGTTCAGCTTTGAGTTCCCCACCGCCTTGGCGACTTGGCGTTAAAGACAAGCCCGTCAGATCCGTCAGTCCAAGCGACGGGGGGAATCAATCGCGACGGACTTGCTCGTTCACAGTGCCGCCAGCAGTCGGTCGATCTCGGCCGCTTTGGCCTGTAAGTCGGCCAACTGCTTGCGGGCGCCATCGATCACGGCGGGAGGCGCTTTGCTCACAAAGGCCTCATTGCTGAGACGGCCTTCGGTGCCCGCGATGTGCTTGCGCAATTGCTCAAGTTCCTTGGTCAAGCGCGCGCGTTCGGCCTCGGGATCCACTTTGACGCCCGTGTCCAAATACAACGTGCCGAACGGTGAAACGAGCGCCGGCAGCGCCGGCTCGTCCGATGTCCGGGCGATCGCTTCCGCGCCGATCAAGCGCAGCAGTTTGGCCAGATGTGGTTCGATCGCGCCCCAGTTTTCCGCGGACGCGAGCAAGTGGAAGGTCACGTCGCGCTTTTGCGCCACGGCTTGATCGGCCTTCAATTGCCGCGCTTGCGAGGTAAACTGCTTCAGTTGCTCGACCAACGCCGAGGCCGCCCCATCGACAGCTTGTCCACGTGCCGCAATCGCCGCCGCCAAGGCCTCCGCCGTGTCCAGCCGATTGTCCTGCAAAAAGCGGCCTTCCGAGCCGTAACCGAGCAGCGACCACAATTCTTCGGCGATAAACGGCGCGAAGGGTTCGAATAGCATCAGGAATTGGCGAATCACCAGATCCTGCACCGCGAGGGCGTGCTGTTTGGCCGCCGGATCCTGCACGCGGGTCTTGGCCACCTCCACATACCAATCACAAAAGTCGTTCCAGAAAAACGAATACAGTTTCTGCGTGGCCGTTGCGAATTCGAAGTCGGCGAAGCTGCGCTCCAAAGTGCGCATCGTCTCCAGCAGTGCCGCCATAATCGCGTGATCGTCTTCGTCGAACTGGGCTGGATCGAGTCGCGCCAAAATGGCGTCGAGCGAAGAGTTGTCGCTCATCTCGCCGCTCAGGGTGCGGAACCGGCAGGCGTTCCACAGCTTGTTGCAGAAGTTTTTGCCCCCTTCGATCCGGGCTTCGTCGAACTTCACGTCCTGCCCCAGTGGGGCCATCTGGAGCAGACCGAAGCGCACGCCGTCGGCGCCGTAGTCTTTGATGAGATCCAGCGGGTCCGGCGAGTTGCCGAGCGTTTTCGACATCTTGCGCCCCTGTTTGTCGCGCACGATGCCATTGAAATACACGTGCTTGAACGGAATGCGTTGCTCGATCGGTGCACCGGGACGCGCAAACTCCAAGCCGGCCATGATCATGCGGGCCACCCAGAAAAAGATAATGTCGGCTCCGGTCGCCAACGTGGTCGTGGGGTAAAACGCTTCAAAATTCGATTTCGCTTCCGCGTCCTTATCGGGCCAACCGAGCGTGCCCATGGGCCACAGCCACGACGAGGCCCACGTGTCCAACACGTCGTCTTCCTGCTCCCAATTTTCGGGGTCGCGGGGCCCATCGAGCGACACGTGAATCATGGTCGGATCGTTGAGATCGGCCTCCGTCAGTTTCTCGCGATCCACGCCCTTGCGATACCACACCGGGATGCGATGCCCCCACCACAGCTGGCGGCTGATGCACCAGTCCTGAATGTTCTCCAACCAATTGAGGTAAACCTTGCTCCACCGCGCCGGATGCATCTGCACCAGTCCGTCACGCACGACTTGTTTCGCTTCCTCGACGCGCGGGTAGCGCAGCCACCACTGTTGCGTGAGGCGCGGTTCAATGGGCACGCCCGCCCGCTGCGAGTAGCCGACGTTGTTTTCGTAAGGTTTGGCTTCGATGAGATTGCCCCGCTCTTCGAGGATCTTGGCCGCGAGTTTACGCCCGGCAAAGCGGTCCATCCCCGCCAACTCAGGACCCGCAATGTCGTTCAATGTGCCATTCGCCTCCAAACAGTCGATGACGGGCAGGTTATGCCGCTGGCCGATCTCGAAATCGACCTTGTCGTGGGCCGGAGTGACCTTGAGGGCTCCGCCGCCAAATTCCATTTCGACCGCCTCATCGGCGATGATCGGCAACTGGATACGTTCGCCCAGCGGGCGCCATACGTGTTTGCCCACCAGTGCCTTGAAACGTTCGTCCTTCGGATGCACCGCGACCGCGACGTCGGCGCCGATGGTTTCAGGGCGGGTAGTCTCCAACACGAGGTGAGTCATCTCCCCCACGGGCTCGACCAATTCGTAACGGATACGCCAAATATGGCCCTTGGTCGGACGCATCTCGACTTCCTCATCGGACAACGCCGTCAGTGACGCCGGACACCAATTGACCATGCGTTTGCCGCGGTAGATATGGCCGCCTTCAAACAGTTTCACGAACGCCGTGAGCACCGAGCGGCTGTAGCCCTCGTCCATGGTGAAGTGAGTGCGGTCCCAATCGCAGGAGCAGCCCAACTCCTTCAATTGCTGTAAAATTTTATCACCCTTTTCCCCCCGCCAAGCCCAAACCCGCTCCAAAAACGCGTCCCGGCCGAGATCGTAACGGGTTTTGCCCTCTTCTTTCTTAAGGTGCTTTTCCACCATCGTCTGGGTGGCGATGCCGGCGTGATCGGTCCCCGGAATCCAGCAGGCCGCCTTACCTTCAAGGCGCGCGCGTCGGATCAACGCGTCCTGCAGCGTGTTGTTGAGCACGTGGCCCATGTGCAGAATGCCCGTCACATTGGGCGGCGGAATGACGATGGAATAAGTCTCCTGGCCGGGCTGGGCTTGACCGGCAAAACAACCGGCCTGCTGCCAAGCAGCATACCATTTGGCTTCAACATCGCGGGCTTCGTAGCTCTTTGTAATCTCGGGCATGGGCTTAAAATAAACGGACGAGGCAACCGTCCCCGCCACTCGCTGGCAAGCGTTGAGACGCCAACTCTGGGTCTCCCGCGTGCATCGTTTACATTTCTCGCTTTCCGCTGCTCGGCCTTTGCCCTCACCTTTGCATCTCGCGCCTAACATGCCGGAACAGATCAAGAAAAACGCCCTCGACCGCCTGAACTTCACCCCCGATCTCTCGGTGGCGGATCGCACGGCCGCGTGCAAAAACTACCTCCAACTCGAAACGGCCACGATCAAAGAGCGCCATGACTCCGGCGCCCCAGGCACTGAAACGGCGCATCTCCTTGCGGAGGCGGTCGATGTGATGTTGGGGCGACTCTACGACTTCGCGATCGCACGTTGGGAGGACATTCACGGCAAACTGCCCTCAGCGGTCACGCTGCTGGCGCTCGGCGGCTACGGCCGGGCCGAACTCAGCCCGCACAGTGACATCGACATCATGTTCCTGTTTCCCGCCAAGGCTCGCCCGTCGTTAATCAAGCCGTTGCAGGAGCATCTGACCAACGAGATTCTCTATCCCCTGTGGGACTGCGGACTCAAGGTTGGTCACTCCACTCGCACCGTCGACGAGGTCTTCACCGAAGCGCGCGTCGAGATTCAATCCAAAACCGCCATGCTGGAGGCCCGCCGGATTGCCGGGTCCCCGGCCCTGTTCGAGACCTTCTCGACGGCGTATCGCAACTTCTACACCCGGGAAGATCCCACCAGCTACATTTCCGACCGCCTCAAGGACCAGGCCGAACGGCGACTCAAATACGGCGACTCCGTGTTTCTCCAAGAACCCGACATCAAAAACGGCGTCGGTGGCCTCCGGGATTACCAAAACACCATCTGGATGGCCCGGGTGAAACTCGATATTTTCGACATCGAGGAGCTCGTTAAACAGCGCTACCTGCGCCCCACCGAACTCAAAGCCTTTCAACGCAGCTACCAATTTTTACTCCGGGTTCGTGCCGAGCATCATTTTCAAATCAAACGCCCCTCTGATTTGCTCGACCTGGAGGCTCAACCCCGGGTCGCTTTGGGGCTCGGCTACACTGATCCCGACATGTTGCGCCGGGTCGAAATGTTCATGCGCGACTACTACCGCGCCGCCCAGACCATCTATCGCTCGTCCAAACTGGTCGAGAATCGCCTCGCCCTCAATCTGGAAGCCAGTGCCTCAACCAAGATCTCTTTCCGCGAAGTCATCCGCTCTCGTCGCTACGAAAAAGTAAAACTGATCGATGGCTTCCGCCTGCGCGCCAACGAACTTTCCGCCGCGTCGTCGCAAGTGTTTCGGGAAGATCCCGCCCGCCTCATTCGGGTGTTTCGCCACGCCCAGCGCCACGGAGCCAAGATTCATTTCGATCTCCAATCCCTCATCCGCGAGGAAGCCGTCCTTATCACCCCGGAGGTCAACGAATTGGAAGCCACGAACGTCTCGTTCAAGGCGATCTTGAGTGAATCGGGCTCCGTATTTAACGCCCTGAGTTTAATGCACGAGTTGGGTGTGCTGGGACGATTTATTCCCGAATTTGATGGGCTGACCTGCCTCGTGCAGCACGAGTATTATCACCGCTACACCGCGGATATTCATACGCTCAACACCATCCGACAACTTGACCTGATCTACAACGAAGACGATCCGCTCAAGTTGAAGTATCGCACCGCCGTCCGGGCAACGGGCGACCCCAACCTACTCTACCTCACGCTCCTGTTACACGACATCGGCAAAGCCCGGAGCATCCGCGGTCACGCCGAGAGCGGAGTTGATATTGCCATGCCGATTTTGCGCCGACTACGAGTCGACGAATCAAAATGCGAAATTGTGGCATTTATTATTCGGCAACACCTGATGATGGCACGTTTCTGGCAGACTCGTGATGTCGATGATCCCGCCACAATCGAAGCATTTGCCGACGATGTCTCCGAGCCCGACCAGCTCCGATTTCTCTACGTTCACACTTACTGCGATGCACTCGGAACCGCGACCAGTTTGTGGAACAGCTACAAGGACATGCTCCACACCAAGCTCTTTCGTCAGACCTTGGAGCGACTCGAACACGGCGACAGCCTGAAGAAACGGCACAAGGAACGTATTGCCATGGTTCAAGCCAAACTCATCGCCCGTAGCCTTCCCGGTGTCAGTCAGGAGGAGATCGACGCTCATTTCAGTCTTCTGCCCGATCGCTATTTTCTCAATACCGACCTACCCGAGATCGAGTTACACGTCTCGATGGTCAACCAGCTGCTGCACACCATCGTCGCGACGAATTCGATCGGGTCGCTGCGCCCCGTGATTGAGTGGCGCGACGATATCAACCGCTCGCTGACCGTGGTGCATGTGGTGACCTGGGACCGCGCCGGCCTATTCTACAAGCTCGCCGGGGCCTTCAGTGTCGCCGGACTTTCCATTCTTTCCTCCAAGGTGGTTTCGCGCACCGACCACATCGCCATCGACACTTTCCACGTCATCGAACCCGGTCACGGAGTCGTGCAAAGCGAAGACGCTCAAAGTCGCTTCAGCGAGGCGCTGGAAAATGCGTTAATGCACAATGCCGACTTGATGCCTGACATTTTGGCTCAATCTCGTCGCGAAGCGTCCAAGCGCCGGTATAATCGTAACACGGGGCGCGCGGAAATCGTGCAAGCCACTTTCCCTCCCCGCGTCGACATCTACCACGAACTCTCGATGCAACGCACCATCGTCGAGGTGCAAGCACCCGACCAAATCGGGCTCCTGTTTCGCTTGGCCAAGACCATTTTCAGCCACCAATTCGACATCACATTTGCCCGGATCGGCACCGAGCGACATGTCGCGATCGACACCTTCTACATCGAAGACATCAGCAAAGAAGAAGTCAGCAACACCAACCGACTGACCCAACTTCAAGAAGCGCTGATGGAAATCGTCAATCCGGCCGAGATTTTAGATCCCCAAATCTAAACCCGCCACGGCCCACCAAATTTCTGGCCAGCTTTCGCCCAACCGCCTAATCGTCGCCGGGTGGAGCTTCCTGCCGATCCTCGCGCCCTTCCCGCCCTTTACCGCATCAGCACCCTCGCGAGCCGGCGAGAGGCGCCGCGCACCGTCCTGCGGGCGATCCTCAAGATCGTCCTCGAATCGACTGGCGCCGTATCGGGTGACATCTCGTTGCTCAACCCCGATACCGGCAAACTTGAGATCGAGATCGCCGACGAGGCAGATACCGATGCGAACCAAGCCCTGTCCCTGAGGCTCGGTCAGGGCATCACCGGATGGGTTGCCTTTCACGGTCGCCCCCAGCTGGTGACCGATGTCTCGAAAGATCCGCGTTACGTGAGCATTCGCGACCACGTCAAAACCGAGATGGTCACTCCCATGATCGGCTCCAATGGCCACGTCATGGGCGTAATCAACATCGACGGCAATCGCATCGGACAATTCTCCGATGTGGACCTCGCCCTCATGATCGAACTCACCACCGAGGCCACCGTCGTCATGGAGCGGCACTGGGAACTAAAAAACCTGCGCGGCAAGGCCGCCCAACTCGGCTCCCTCATCACCATTGGTCAAACGTTGGTGACCAAGCTCGAAGCCCAGGAACTCTTCAACAGTATCACCAGCGATGCTCGCGAGATCACTGGCAGCCACGCCTGCGCCTTGTATCTGCACGAACGCGAAGATTCAACCGCCCGAATCGTCGCCTACGATGGTCCGGTCGACACGCAAGTCCCACACGTGGCCCTGCCCCTCGACAGTTGTTTGGTCGCGGCGGCCATTCATACTCGCAAGGCCATCGAATACGGCAACGTGCAGTCCCCCGAATTCGTGGATGTGATCGACCTGCCCCGGGACCCCTCCCTACGCTCGATTTTGGCCAGCCCGTTGCTGATCGAAGGTGACGTGCTTGGCGTGTTGGTGGTGTTCACCGACCACATTCATCGGTTTAATAACGACGAAAAACGCCTTCTCGCCGCCCTAGCGAGTCTCGGTGCCGTCGCGCTGCAAAACGCCCGCCTCTACGCCCGCGTTTTCCAAAGCGAAGCCACTCTGCGCAAAAATGAGCAACTCACCACTCTTGGCCTGCTGGCGGCCGAAATCGCTCACGAAATCCGCAATCCCCTGACAGTGCTCAAATTGCTGTTCAGCACGCTGAGACTGGACTACCCGGAAAACGACCCTCGCCGCACCGATGCCCGTGTGATCACCGAGAAACTCGATCAACTGGAAGCCATTGTCTCGCGCGTGCTCAATTTCGCCAAGGCTCCGTCCAACCTTCACTCCCGCTGGAATGTCGCCGACATCATCAACGACACGCTGGTGCTGATTCGCCTGAAGCTCACCCAAGGCAAAATCCAACTCAACTTTACCCCGCCGGACAAACCTCTCATCGTCGACGTCCACAAAGGGCAGCTGCAACAGGTGCTGCTGAACCTCATGCTCAACGCCACTCAAGCCATGCCGGACGGAGGCGTGATCTCCGTGGAACTAAAAACCGACCACACTCAGGAAGCCGGTCGAGCCCTCCGTATCGAGGTGTCCGATACCGGCCCCGGTATTCCGACCGGCATGCGCGATCGTATTTTCGATTCTTTCCTCTCTGGTCGGCCCGATGGTTCGGGCTTGGGCCTCTCCATTGCCAAGCGGATTCTGGCTGGGCACCACGGCGATATTGTGCTCGATCAGACCGGCCCGGAAGGCACGACCATGTCCATCATTCTTCCCCTCGCGTAACGCTTCTTTTTCATGCGCTCCTTCCGTCCTGATTCCGGCGACCCGCGCCGCCAAGTTTTCTTCCTCAAGATCGTGATCGGCATTCTGCTCATCACGGCCCTGGTGTTGTTGATTCTCCCGCTCCGCATCCCTCGCCCGCTGCGCCTTTTCCTCGTTTCCACCGAACTTCTCGCGGCGGGAGCAATCTGGTTGCTCACCAAAGCACGGTTGAACCACTGAAGCTCTCGTCATGGCCCCGCCCCGAATCAAATCGATCAACCGCCACCTTTGGGTCATTGAACCGTTGGCGGACGATCCGACCTTGCTGGTGCGTCCCATGTTTGGCGGCAAAGCCGTCTATTTGCGGGGTCGATTCATCCTTTTTCTCGCGGACAAGGAGGAGCCTTGGCGAGGCGTGCTCGTGCCCACCGAACGCGACCATCAACCTTCCCTCATCGCCGACCTGCCTTCGCTATCGCCGCATCCGGTGCTCCCCAAGTGGCTCTATCTGCCCGAAGCTGCCGACTCTTTCGAAGCCGACGCCCAATGGCTCGTTGCCATGTTGCCACTCAATTCTTCTGTCGCCGACCGCCCCGTCATCATCGCTCACCGTGGTGCTTCCGGATTTTTACCCGAGCATACCCTCGAATCGGCCGCGTTCGCCTACGCCCAAGGGGCTGATTACATCGAACAGGACGTGGTCATGTCGCGGGACGATGTGCTCGTGGTTTCGCACGACATCCACCTCGACACCACCACGGACGTCGCGACTATGTTTCCCGACCGTCACCGCGACGACGGCCGCTACTACGCCATCGATTTTGACTGGGCCGAACTCAAACAACTGACGGTGCGCGAACGATTTGATTTCCGCACCCAGCAGCCCGTTTTCCCCTATCGCTTTCCGGCCAATGCGGCGTCGTTCCGGCTCTGCACCATGGAGGAACAGATTCTCCTCATCTCCGGCCTGAATCAAACCACTCGTCGCCCGGTTGGACTGTATCCCGAAATTAAACAACCGGCGTGGCATCAGACCCAGGGCAAAGATCCGGGCCTGGCCCTCATCGAACTCCTCAATCGTTACGATTTCAACACCGGCGACTCACCCATTTTTGTGCAATGTTTCGAGCCCGCGGAACTCCTTCGACTGCGTCAACTGACTCAGTCGCCGCTTAAATTCATTCAGCTCATTGGGTCTAATTCCGCCAAAAACCCCGACATCGACTACGACGAGATGCAGACGCCCGCCGGACTGCGCCATATTGCCACCTACGCCCAAGGCATCGGCCCGAGCCTGTCCCAAATCATGATCGGAGCGGACGAAAACGGGTCGCCTCAATTCTCTTCCCTCGTCGACGACGCCCACGCCGCCGGACTCCTGGTGCATCCCTACACGCTGCGCCTCGACAGTCTTCCCCCGGGCATACCCGATCCCTATGCCTTGGTCGAAATCTTCCTGACCCGAATTCAGGTGGATGGAATCTTCACCGATCACGCCGGCCCCGTGGGCACCTGGGTCAGACAACACTTTCCTCCGACGCGCTAGTCGACCACGGCCGCGAAAACCGCCCATTTCCGCAAACCGTAGTGCGGAGCTTCAGCCCGCGCTCTTCAGGTCGCGTGAGCAAAAGCCCACCCGTTCCACCTCAGCGACCTGTCACCCATATTTTTTCGGCTCGACGACAATTTTCAACTCGCCCCTAACCGCCCTTTTAAATCGAGACTCCCCTCCCCATGGATCGTGTTGTCTATGTTCTATTTCCCGAGGCCAACCGCCTCAGTTGCATCCCTCGTCTCACCAAACTCATGAAGTGGGAGGCGTTCAGCGAAGCTGACTTTTCGGATCCTCGGGTCCTCTTCCGCGCCCAATACGACTCCTACCTCAGACCCGAAGACCGCCCGATCATCATGGGGTTGTTGCAATTGCAAAAACGGGCGGGTGAACCGGCTGTCCTCGACGGCGACTATGGCCACGAGGTTTTCCGTCTGATGCTTGCCTCCGGACGCCTTTTCTTCGCCCACGGCGCGCACCTGCGCCTGAAAGCCGGCGATCCGGAGGAGGTGCATTTAGACTGGTCCGCAGAAGATGGGAATCGATGGAGTCCCCGCGTCGACCTCCGGCCGGG
>CAXBOL010000071.1:0-11110 GCA_963977295.1 uncultured Opitutaceae bacterium | reverse complement strand
TCTGCTCAAGCAACAGCACTCGCGCCTGCTCGAGATTCAACAAATTCAAATCGACCTGCTCACCGAGCTCCACACCCGTCGCCGGCCGCGCAAGAAGGAGGATAATTCGATCCCCGGGACCACCGAAAACCTTTCTTCCAACTACCCAGGGGTGGCCTAAGGTTGGCCGCGGACAAATCCTACGGTCCCCGCGGGACGCGCGCCAATCGCTGGATCAACAAGAATCCAATCCACGCCACCATCATCGTGACGAGTGAGTGACTCAAGTAGTGTGCCCCTTTGAGCGTCTGATACCCGCCCATCCACCACCCCAGCCCCATGCCCGTCGCCAAGCCGATCCATTGGCTCCGACGGGTCGCCCACAACCCGGCCAACGCAAACAGCGCAAAGCCACCGCTGGCGTGGCCGCCCGGCCAACATTTACCGCAATGCTCCACCTTCAGCTCCGGCGATTGCCGCTCCAGCACCTTGAGGTAAGGCACCTGCCCTCCGTATCGGGTAATCTCATACGGACAATAAACATTGGTGTGCGCCTTCGTCTGACTAATTGCCGCGGGCACCAAACCGATGGTCAAAAACATGGCCCACAGTCGTCGCCGCTCCAAACCCCACTTCTTTCGCCACCGTTCCGGTCCCAGGGCTAACGTCAGCATGGTGAGACCGATTAAAATGATCACATACTTCGGACCATTGTAGAAAAGAGCGCGAGGGAGTGGCGCTTTTGCGTCCACCATCCATTGACCGGAGGCAAAATCATAAAAGTGATCCTGCACCCAAAGATCCAAGTTGGTGAGTTCGAACAAGGCGAACACCGCCAACAGTAAGGTCACCACCGGCCACAGCGTTTTCTGCAAATCAAAGGGCCTTGCTGGCGAAGGTGAATCAGTCATGGGGGAGGCCTCCTAGCGTTTTCCGAGTAATTTTTTCAAATCGAAGTTGCCGCGAACCTTGACCGACAAACCGAAGTCGTGACCGTCGGGACCATACACCCATTTAAGGGCGACACCTACGCGCCAATCCCCCCGAGAGTTGAACGTAAATTTTTGCGGAATCCGAAAGATCACGCCTGGTCGCACTTGAATACGATCCTGAGACGTCGACCCAATCAAGGCCGTCGTCGAGTAAGTCGTTTCCAACGTATAGACTCGCTCTCCGCGCTGCCAAACCAGCCCCCCGGAAAATGAGTTGGCATCGTCCGCAAACTCGTTGTCATCGCGCAATCCTTTGATCGGAGTGGTGCTCACCAAATCCAAACCCGTGCCCCAGAAAATTTCCGCGCCGGGCCATCCTTCAATTTCTCGGGCAAAGGTAATCTCCGGCATGATGTGTTCCAACCCGTCAGTCAGCTCAACTGGCGGATGATCCAAGGGATGGGAGTAACGAATCCGGGCCGCCATCGCCCAATCGTCGAAGGGTGACCATTCCGGGCGATACTTCGTGGTCACGTGAAACGCCGACAGCCCCATCTGATCGAAAGCCGACACGTCTTTCAATCCGTGCGAAAAGTAACCCTCGAGCTCCATCGAAACATCCCAATTGTCCCACAATCCATACCGCAGCCCCACTGGAATGCGCAGATAACTCTTACGATGAAAGTCACCAAAATGGGGATGCACCAACAGGCTCAGGTGATTCTTTTCCTCCGTCCCAGGCAGGACCCCTTCGAAAACCCCCCGCAACTCCACATCAACTTGGGGTAATGCAGCCGCCACCGCGGGAGACTTTACACTCTCTTCCGCCCCGCGCCCCTCGAGTCCCACTGAAAAAACCATCGTCACTAAGACCATCAAACGACGAAAACGGGTAGACCTAAATTTCATAGAAAAGGGGGAAATAAGGGGATGCAAAAAAATCTAAGAATTCCTAAATCATACTAAGGTCAAATGACTCTGAGTTAATCCGAAAATGACAGCGCTGTAATTATAAATCCCTGATTTATAATTGTTAGGAAAAGGTTAAGTGTTATCAAAGTGGGCTGATTCATCTCATTTAGTCTTCGACCGCAGGCAGCGTCACGATCACTCGTAGTCCGGAACGGTCTCGGCGGTTTTCCGCCCCGATCGTGCCGCCGTGTAGCGCCACAATACTTTTGCAGATGGCGAGCCCCAGGCCATGCCCGCCCGGCACCGGCCCTCCCCCATTTGCTCCCAATCTGACGAACCGATCAAATACGCGCTCCAATTCGTTTTCGGGCAGACCTGGTCCTTCGTCCATCATCACCCAACGCCATGCGTTCTGCTGCCGCGAGACAAACAATGTCACCAACCCGCCTTCGTCGCTAAATTTCAGGGCATTCGTCAACAGGTTGAACAGCAATTGCCGCAACAAACTCGGCACCCCATCGAGAGCCCCCGCGCTCTCAAACTCGACGTGAAACCGTTTGCCTCCGTCATCGGCCAAAGCGATCGCATCCTCGCAAAACCCATCCAACCAATCCGGCAACACCAGTCGCGTTTTACTGATCTGCAACACCCCGCTATCCACTTTCGACAGAAACAATAGGTGTTCGATGATCTGGTTCAGGCGCGCGATCTCCTCCAGCACCGCATCCAGACTGCTCTGGGCCACCTCGTCCTCACCTAGCCGCCCCCGCAGTTTTTCTGCATTCAATCGCATCAACGCTAGAGGCGTTTTCAATTCGTGCGAGGCGTCTGCCGTAAATCGCCGCACTTGGCCAAAAGCCCGCTCAATACGATCGAAAGTTTCGTTCAGCAAACGAGACAACGCCGCCAGTTCATCACGACCCTCCGGCACCGGGATTCGCTCGCTGAGATTGTCACCTCCAATTTTTCGCGCCGTGCGTTCAATTGCCCTCAAAGGGTTCACGGAGAGTCGACTAAACCCCCACCCCAGTCCGATTGAGGCCACCCCCCCAGCCAGCGCCAGCAATGCCGCCACCCGAATGTAGTCTTTCAACACGCGCTGCGTCGGCGCCATCCGACTCGCAATTTGGATGTGCCAATCCCGCTCATAAAACTCGGAGACACGCACCAGTCCGATTCCCGGTATCGAAAAAGTCCGATGCGCATCCGCACCCGAAAGGTCGGGCAAGAATGCATTACTTAAATTCGAAGAGCGAAATCGAACCCGCCCCACGCTGTCGTGAACCTGAATAAAGAACAGCTCCGCATCCGTATCCGAATCGTGGGCTATGCGGCCGTGAATCTCCTCATCACTCAACGCCGTGTCCGACTCCAAAAGCTCCCCAATCTCGACCGCTTCGACGGTATGCAACAGTTCAAGTCCCCCGATCATCTGCCGGTGAAGCAGCCAACCGCCGCTCACCAAAACCAACACGATCACGGCCAGGATCAGCACCGCAAACCAAGCAGTCAGACGCACCGTCAACGATCTCATAACATTTGGTAGCCGGATCCCCGCACCGTCTTGAATCGGGCAGACCCGTCGGCGGTCGGAAGTTTTTGCCGCAATCGACGCAGATACACATCGATCAAATTCGTTTCCATATCGTAGGAGGCCTCCCAAATCCGCTCCGCAATCAAGGTGCGAGTCAGCACCCGACCCGCATTTTGCATAAACAGCTCCAACAACGCGAACTCCCGACTGGTTAATTCGACAACGATGCCCTCGCACCGCACGACTCGCGACAAGAGGTCCATCTCCACCCCGTGCCGCTCCATGCGGGTGACCCGGGCTACACCTGACTGCCGGCGCAACAACGAGCGCACGCGCGCCAACAATTCATCGACGCTAAATGGCTTCGGCAAATAGTCGTCCGCTCCTATATTCAAACCGCGGATACGGTCGGAAACCGAGTCGCGGGCACTCAGGATCAACACGGGTTCGTTGAACCCACTCGCCCGCCACTCCGCCAACAGATCCAACCCGTCGACATCGGGCAGACCCAAATCCAACACCACCGCGTCATACGGCGTTTCGGCCAGCGCATCGCGGGCCGCGCGGGCCGTGCCCACCAATCGGCAGGTGTAGCTCTGCTCCATCAAAGCCTGCGCCACAAATTGACCCACTTTGCGTTCGTCTTCCACGACCAGGACTTTCATTCGCCCTCCTCCTCTTGACCTAAACTCATCAGATACGCCACCAGGTCCTCTCCTCGGTTCGCGTCTCCTGAAAATAAATACGCGTAGCTGGGCATGCGGGACCCAGGTTTGAATTGCCGCGGGGCCATCAAATGTTGCCGATGCCAGTCCGCCGGCAAACGCACCCCCACCGTCGTCAGATCCGGACCTTGCCGCCGATTGCCAACGAGCGGCGGCAATCCCACTGATTCCTGGGCCGGCCCCCACCGTTCCTCATCCACCGTGCCCGGACGAACATACTGCGAATGACAATGAATGCAGCCCTCCGCGATGTAGACTTCCCGCCCCCGAAGCTCCGCCGCATTCGTCGACGCCAGACCTTGGGGCAACCCCATCACCATTCCCAAACCGATCACCAGAGTCACCAGTCGTAACGCCCGCCAACGCCATACTCCCATCATCAGGATCACCGCAGCACTCACCCCCAAAAAGCCCAGTGGCACCGCCGCCAAATCCTGCGCCATCCCAATCCCTAAGGCTGAGCCCAACCACCCTGCCACCGCGTAGACGCTGCACGCGACCCACCCCCGACCACTTCGGGCGGGATAATAAACCAACACCACGGAATAGAGGGATACTCCCGCTGCGTATACCACCCCCGCCCCAGCCCCGGCACTCCCCCCTAGCATAAGCGTTCCCGTGGCCAATAGGACAAATCCAGCGGCAACCACCGCTATCCGCGCGCCACGATCCAACGCCCATCCGGCGCCCACCGCCAATAGCAGGTGGATCGCCGCATTGGCCCACAAATGGCCGGGCCCCGACCACGTTTCACGCTGAAATTCCGCATGGTGCTGAATCAAATAAAACACCGCCGAATCCAACCACACCAACATCAGTAAAATTCCGATCCAGCGCAGCACTCCCGCCGGGGCGTAGTCCCCTTGGTCGAGCGTCGAAGGTTCTTGCGCCGCCAAGAAGGGAGACAGGACCGATGCAGCTGCAATCACGACCGCGGCTAGGCCCGTTTGGAACCGAGCCGAAGCCTCAAAGATCATGGGCACATTACCCATCGCATAGGCAAATCCCGTGCCCCAGCCGATCACCCAGCCTAGTCGCCGCGTGCCAATCGTGGAGCGCAGCCCCGTGGCCAAGATGACCGTGAGCGCGCCCAACGCGACGCCACTGATTCCCGCTGCCAGCAACAAGATCGGCCAAACCGCACCGCTCAGGGCCAGCACCGCCCCCACGGCACACCCTCGCAACGCCCAACTCAACTGCCGCTGCCAGCGATAAATATTAAACTTCCACGCGCCCCAGACACTGCCCGCCACGCCTCCCACTCCGAGGCTAAACAAGAGTCCGCGCAGCCGCCAAGTCTCCTCCCCGAGGATCGGCCGCGCCAATTCCAACAGCGCGAATTCCGCGAAGATCAAAAAGTAGAAATAGGTCGCAAATATCACGCCACCCGCCGCGATCAGCGCTGATCTGGTCGGCCCAAATTCCGTCTCTTCAGTTTTCTTCACGACGACGCCTCCTCCCACGTTTGGCGCAACAACCAGATCTGCGCCCCCACCAGCGCATAGTCAGTCACGACCACACTCAACCACATCGGGGTCATCCAACCGACCACCACCGCCGCCGCACAAAACGTTCCGGCCCCCATGCGAAACGGCAGCGTAAACCGGAACTGGGCCCGCAACTCTTCGACCCGCCCCGTCCGCCAGGCGAGCAGGTAACTGAGGCCCACCGCCCCCACAAACACGCCCACGAACCGCCCGTAGACCAGGGCCTCCCCCGTCGGCACCGGCACGCGCATGAGCGCATACGTGAGACTCGGCCAAAAAACCAATCCCAGACCCGTCGAGAGGTCCAGGGCTCCGGCCCCCAAGGCCAGAGTGCGAGCCATGCGCAGAGGGTGGGTCAATTTCATCATCGTCGGGTCTCTCTCAGCATTTGCACCGAGGCAACCGCCATTGCGATTCCCGCCGCCCACCGGATCGTGTAACCGACCTGCACCCAGGCGACGCCGTTGAAGAATGCCTCCGCGTGATCGCGCTCCCACCAGCCCATCAGACTGAGCACCACCACATGCACCAGCACCGCCCCTTGCCACAAAGCAAACCCTCGACGCATCGGTCGAGTCGGATCCAATTGGTTCAAAATCATCCCGTTCACGCTCGTCACCAGTCCTGCCATGGCGAGATGGGCGTGCCCCACCAGCGCATTGGTAAATTTGAGCCGCTCCGAGACCCCCGGTAAGAACGTGATCCAACCGGTCACAACCAACAGCCCCCACCACGCTAGGGCCGCGCCCAACCAGCACTTGGCGCCTTCGCTCCAAGTGTGATTTTTCCACCACCAAATCAGCAGGGGCACCCATAGCAGCAGCACCCCCAATCCGACGATCTGGGCCCCCTCGTGATGACTGGTGTTACCATGATCGATCGCCGCCCAAACCCCCACCGAAACCAGCCAAGCCCCCCAGAAAACTCCCGGCTGCCGCTGATTGTCCGCCGCTGATCGCTTTGCCCCCAACCATTGCGGCAACAAGCCAAAGATTGCGATCACCCCCAGCGTTGACCCCAACAACGCCGCTCCCGTCGCGCCCCCACTGTGGGGATTGACCGACGGATAAACATCGCGACCGGCCGCCCAATACAAGCCCGCTGGCACCCCCAACAATCCGCCCAATATGCCCCATCGCAGTCCACGCTCCCGGCGCGAATCCTGCGGCCAACGCCACCACGCATGGGCCCCGAGTATCGTCCACAACACAACCATGGCCAACGGCAGAACCGGACGGGCCCAACCGTGCCAGTCGAGAAATAGTTTTCCACTCGTCACCCCGCTCAGCCAGGAGATGCCGCCCAAGCCCAAGGCCACCGACCACGCCCCCAAAGCCCACCGCGCGTGCGTGATGACGCTCGGATGATCCGGCACCAGAATCCACACCAACAGCGCCCCCACCAAGGGCAGCGCGCACCATCCGTAGAGTTGCCAATTCAGGTGCAAAGGCATCCATCGACCGTAGCTGAACGGTGCCAACCGATCCCCGGCCGTCGGCCAGAGCAACAGGGTCGCCAGTCCCACGCCAATCACGTTGGCCGCCACCAACCACCCCAACGCATGCTGCCGCACCACCTGTGCCACGGCACTGCGAACTTCCGTGACGTTCGCTGGCTTCAACACGTGATACGATCTCGGTTCCACTGGCTCAAACTTCGTTAAGGAGTCCGCTCCGGACGCCGATGATGCGATGACATTGTTCGGCAAATCGGCGCTCGTGCGTCGCCAAAATTACCGCGATTTTTTCGCGCTCCGCCAAGGCACGAATCAGCCCAAAAACCGTGTCCCCCGTCTGCTCGTCCAGCGAACCGGTGGGTTCGTCCGCCAACAACAACCGCGGCCGATTAACCAGCGCCCGACAGATGGCCGTGCGCTGCCGCTCTCCCCCCGACAGGTCCTGCACGCGATGAGCCAACCGGTGTTCGATTCCGAGCTCCGTCGCCAACTCTCGCACCCGTTTCAAGGTCGCAGCCACGGAACTGCCCACAGCCAAAGCGGGCACGCGGATATTCTCCTCCACGGTCAGATCCGGGATCAGATTGTGCAGTTGAAAAACGAATCCCAAATGCTCCCGCCGTAGCGCTAAACGATCTCCTTCGCGACTCGGATCCAAACCGCACACGCGAAGTTGACCGGAGTCCGGCACGTCGAGCCCGCCCAGCAAATGCAACAGCGTGCTCTTGCCCGATCCGGACGCGCCCCACAGGGCCACCAGTTCACCAGCCCGCACGGTCAAATCCACGCCGTGCAACACGGTGATCCGACCGTCATCATAGGACTTCACCACGGCCTGAGCCGAAACGATAACGTTGCCTCGGTCACTCATAGCGCAGGGCCTCCGCCGGTTGAATTTTGGAGGCAAATCGCGCCGGATAAATTGCCCCGGCCACTGCCGTGATCAACGCGGTGACCACGATCCCCAGCAACACCGGCCCCGACGTTGAGGCCTGCACGTAACCTTGAAACTGCGGCACGCGCTCCAAAATCGCCAACGCCGTGAATCCGATCAAAAATCCGCAGACCACCCCGACCGCGGCAATCGCCACCGCTTCGCCGAAAATCAGCACCGCCACTTGCCGTTCCGAAAAGCCGCAAACCCTCAACACCGCGATCTCGCGAATCCGGGAAAACACCGAGAGCAACATCGTGTTGGCTACCCCCAGTCCGCCGAGAAAAAACGCGCAAATCCCCACGGCCCACGCCGTGAAATTGAGGATCTTAAAACTGCTGTAACTCTGACTGAACTCCCGGTTCTCCAGCGCGATAATATCAGGGTGATCCGCCTCCAGTCCCGCCTTGAAAAGCGTCCCCTCCCGCTCATCGCGCAGCTTCACCGCCACCACCGAAGACACGTTTTCCCGACCGAAAAAATCCTGCGCCATCGCCAACGGCATAAACACCCCGCCGTCTTCGAACCCATTCGAGTTCTTAAAAATCCCCCCAACCTTGAACAAGGACCGCCCGATTTCGATCGGTTCACCGAGTTTGACGTTCAAAAACTCTGCCGCTCTCGCCCCCAGAAACACTTCGTCCGGCCGCACTCCAAAATCCGCCGCCCGGCCTGCCACCCATTCGCCTCGCGCCAGGCGCGGATCGTCTTTGCCGATACCAAAGCTCGTCACCATGGGATGACCCGGCGATGACACGACGCCGAACAACATCGGATGCGCCTCCGCCACTTCCGGCCGTTGCCGCACTGCCGCCAACTGCTCTGCGGTGACCGAACTGAAGAACAGATCCGAGACGTTGCGCTCAAACACCAGATAATGGCTGTCGGTCGAGAGGATGCTTTGAAACATCCCGATCGCGCCCGTCACGATCGCCAATATCGTGAGCATCGCCGCCACGCCAAAACTGATCCCCGCCACGCCAATCAGAGCACGCAGGCGGTGACGTCTTAGATTGACGAATACAAGCGAGAGGAAACGCATTTCAGGCGGTGGCCAGCTTTGACTGCAGTCGCATCGCCTTCACCATCTTGGCTTCAAAATATTCCCGATGAAACCTCGCGAGGTAACCCCATTCCGAACGGTTCCGTTCGAGCCGCTCAATCACCCGTTCCGCCTGGGCCATCAATCGGGCAATCCGTCGCGCCGTGGCCGCGGTGCCGAGTGCGAGCGCAATATTGGGACGATTAAGGGAACCGTCGCGACCCGGCTGTTTTCCCAAGGTCGCTGCAGTGCCCCCCACCCCGACATCGCCCAAGTCATCCCAGGCCTGAAACGCCAGCCCCCAATAAAGACAGAGCGCCTTCAAACAACGCCCTTCCTCGGCGCTCGGTTGCGCCAGCAGTGCCGGGAAATAGACGGC
The DNA here is from genome assembly GCA_963977295.1 of uncultured Opitutaceae bacterium. GTDB lineage: Bacteria > Verrucomicrobiota > Verrucomicrobiia > Opitutales > Opitutaceae > Actomonas. The sequence goes on along the minus strand of CAXBOL010000071.1, from coordinate 1,730 downwards.
CAACCAAAACAAAGATGCCGTTTTGCCGGCCGCGATTCGACTGATCTCCCGCACCGATCCATCGCTCTGGCCAAACACCAAATCTCGGGCCTGCCCCCCGACCAAGCCCGCCACGCCCAGGCACGCGTCCAAACACGCCATGGCGGCCAATCTCACCGCCATCGGCTGAGCTGCCATCGCAAACCCCACCATGCCATAACCTCGGTTGATCAGGGCCAAAGCGCCTAAAATCGTGGCCGACTCCCCGTGCAAGCGATGCACACACGGTAGCCCCCGCCGCGTCTCCGCATCGTCCATACAAGGCAGATCATCCAGAATCAAAGACGCGAGGTGGAAATACTCGATCGCACACGCCAGCAACAGGGCCGATTCGCCATCCATACCATGGCGGCACGCCGCGGCGTAAACCAGTCGCGGACGAACCAGCTTGCCGGGATGACCGACCGCTTGATCCAGCACAGCGGCCAGATGACGTTCAGTTAACGCACCGACCGGCGAATTCTTACGCAGCGCAGCGGCAATCAGATCAACTGACGGAAGGGGTAAAATGGAAGCGACCATAAAACGAGGAACCGTTGAGGGTTAGGGCGCGACCGGGGTCGTGCCTTGCAGATGAAAATGAATCGTAACTTCGGGACTCACCCGAAGGGCGAGAAACTTACGCACGATCGGTAAGCCGAACTGCTCCGTGTTGATCACCGCGTCGCCATCAATGGCCAACGAGTGACCTTGGGTCAGAATATTGACCGGAAACGACAACTCCTGGACCTGGCCGTGCAGCTGTAGTCGACCCTGAGCCGTGTAGCCGCCTTCCGCGCGCGGGGTGAGTTTGGACATCTCAAATCGTCCGTTGGGATACTTCTCGGTGCCCTGCCAATCGTTCATATGCTGATCACGCTTGGCTTCCCCGGTCTTCACGTCGCTGAACTTGAACGCCAGCGAAGCCGAGTTCACCGTCCCGGTGGACTCGTTAAAATCGATCTGGGCGTCGTAATCGGCCAGATGACCCACGAACGACCCCATCGTCGCACTTACGTCGATCTCAATGCGGGATTCGCTATGGTTGATCACGACGTTTTCCGCCGCCAGAGATGGTCCGATCAACCCACTCCCCACCAAACCCAAGCACATTAAAAGTCGTTTCATGGGCCGAACTTATCATTGCTGGATTAAACCAACATGAATGGATCATGAACATTTATTCATGCTGGCGCTACCGTGAGGGTCGCGCCGAAGCTATTCTCTGCTGGTCTTCGCTTCCTTCCAACTTCTCAATCTCCCGCTCTACAACGCCCCATGGCTGATTCCAAACCGTTCATTTTTGTCTGCGGCCCCGACGACTTCCTCGTCGGCCGGGTGGGACGTGAGCGCTTCGACGAGTTGGCTCAAGAGATCGACGACGAGTTCTCCCGTGAAACCATCAGTGGCTTCGCCGGCAACGTCGCCGAGGTGGAGACGGCGATCAATCAGTTCCGCGAAGCGTTGCAGACCATCTCGATGTTCGGGGGGCGGCGCCTCGTCTGGCTCAAAGACGTCAACTTCCTCGCCGACACCGTCACTGGCCGCGCCGAAAGCACCCTGAAACAAGTCGAGGAATTACAGCGCCTGCTCGAGGCCAACGATCCGGCCAACGTCGCTGTATTGATCACGGCCGCGCCCATTGATCGCCGCCGCAGTTTTCCCAAGTGGTGCGAGAAAAACGGCGATTTCTCCCTGATCGGGGGCGACGG
>CAXBOL010000070.1:0-11192 GCA_963977295.1 uncultured Opitutaceae bacterium | reverse complement strand
TGGCCACTCAGATGGAGTCGGGGTATAAAACCCCTCCTACGTGGGGAACCGGGGACAGTGCGGGCTGAAGCTCCGCACTACGGTTCGGCTTCAACTTCAACTGCCTGTCGGCGGGGGCGGCGGCAGACGAAGGTGCCGAGGGCGAAGGCCATGAGGAGGGCGCCGTAGGTGCGGGGCTCGGGGACGGTGATTTCGTTGGCCCCGTAGTCGTAGGACAGCCAGATGGTTTGGCTGTTGGAGAAGCCGGAGAAGGTGATCTTGGCGGTGCTGGAGTTGCGGGTGTCGATGACGGCGCCGGGGAAGAGGGTGGAGGTCCACAAGTCGGAGAAGCTTTCCCAGCCGGTGACGGTCAGACTGGCCCCGACGTCGAAGGTCAAACTCCCTAGATTGAGGGTGGTGGCGTCGACCCCGCTAAAGTCGATGCTGGAGGCGCCGATGACGTGCAGGGCGCCGAGATCGAAGGTGGTGCCCGCGCCGGTCAGGGCGAGGTTGGCGCCGGTGATGCCGGTGCCCAATTGCAGGGTGCCGCCGAAGTTAAAGTCGTCGGCGATGGTCAGGGTGTTGCCAGCGGTGAGGATCATGGAGCCGGTGGAGCCGGAGCCATCGGCGCCGGTGCCAATGGTGCCGCCGTTGAGGGTCATGATGCCGTCGACATCGAGGGTGCCGGAGAAGGCGCCGGTGGGGTTGCCGCCGGAGAGGCTGCCGCCGAGTTGGTCGATGGTGAGGTTGCCGCTGCCCGCGACGGTGAGGGTGCCGGAGCCGACGAGGTCGTCGATGGTTTCGGTGTAGTTGCCGACGTCGAAGTTGCCCGTGCCGGTGACGTTGAGGTCCATGGTGTTGGACAGGATGTTGCTGGCGCCCAGCGCGAAGGTGCCGGCGGAGATGTTGGCGGTGGCGTAGGTGTTGGTGTTGGTGACGGTCAGGGTGCCAGCACCGGTTTTGTTGAGGGTGCCGAAGGTGTTGACCCCGTTGAAGGTGGTGGTGCCGATGGAGTCGACGGTGAGGGTGGTGCCCGAGCCGGTGATGCCGCCATTGACGGTGAGGGAGGAGCCGGTTGCGGTCTCAATCTCGGCGTTGCCGGTCATGGCGATGCTGCCGCCCCAGGTGTTGGTGCCGGATTCGCTGCGCAGGGCGCCGTCGCCGGAGATGCCGGTGCCGGCGATTTGCAGGGTTTCGTTGGCGATGTTGACGTTTTCCAAACGCAGTTGAGCCCCGGTGCCGGTGACTTTGGTGATGCCGGCGGAGGCGCCGAGGCCGTTGTTGTTGTTCACTCGCACGATGCCGGCGTCGATTTGGGCATCGCCGGTGAAGGTGTTGGCCCCGGAGAGTTCGAGGGTGCCGGAGCCGGTTTTGACAAAGCCGCCGTTGGAGAGGATGGCGTTGATATCGAGGGTGGCCCCGGCGTCGACCACGATCGACTTGGCGGTGTCGTTGTTCATCCCCAAGCGACCGTTGATGGTGGAGGTGGTGGCGTTGGAGGCGGTGATCACGCCGGTGACATCGAGACGATCGCCGGCGCCGAGGGAGTTTTTGGCATCGATGGTGCCGCCGTTCATCGTGAGGTGGGTGATGGTTTCCTTGTAGCCGCGCAGGTTCCAGTAGCCGTCGGAGTTTACGGTGACGCTCTGGGAGTCTTTGATGTATTCGTTGGAGGTGCCGGGGGCTTCAAGGGCGCCTTGTTGGAAGACCGCGGAGTTGGCCGCACCGATGTTGTCACCGATGATCACGTTGCCCTCGAGGCCGTATTCGGTGGGGTAGCTGATGTCGTATTCGTAGGTGTTGAGGATCAGGGTGCCGTCGTTGATCTGGGTGTCGCCGGTGAAGGAGTTGATGCCGTTTTCGATTAAAAGCGTGCCGGAGCCGGTCTTGGTGATGCCGCCGGTGCCGGTGATGACCGATCCGATGGTGATGTTGCCGCCGTCGGTGTTGAAGGTGAGGCTGCTGGAGCCCAGGCTGATGGGTTCACCGAAGGGGTCCAGGGCGGTGTCGTCGCCGAGGTGGAGGGTGCCGGCGTTGGAGGTGATGGTGGCATCGGCCGCCACGGTGAAGGGCGCGATGAGCGTGTTGTCGCCGGAGATGTTTTGGATGGCGCCGACCCCGCCATTGCCGGTGCCGGAGAGCGTGATGGAGGTTTGGTTGTCGTCCTTGATGCCGCCTTGCAGAGCCAAGGTGCCGCCGGAGTTGATCGTGGTGGCTCCGCCGCTGCCCAAGGCGTCGTCGGCCGATATGGCCAGCGTGCCGGCCGAGATGATGGTGTCGCCGGCGTAAGTGTTGGTGGCCGAAAGGTTGAGGGTGCCGGTGCCGGTTTTTACCATGCTACCGGTGCCGGAAATGACACCGCTCAGTTCGGTCGAGGTGTTATTACCGCCGCTGGTGAGGGTGCCGCTGCCGAGCGTGATGTTGCCGGCTCCGGCGATGGAGCCGACGGTGTCGGTCTGATCGTTCAGGTTCCAGCGACCGTCTGAGTTGATGGTGATCGCACTGGTATCTGCGATGACGTCGTAGGCGATTGGAGACACCGTCGTGCCGCTCTGAAGAACCGCGGAATTGGCGGCGCCCGAACCATCGCCGATGGTCAATGCGCCCACGATGGCGTCATTGTTTCCTGACAGGGTATCCAAAATTAGAGTCCCATCCTGAATGTTCGTGGTGCCTGTGTAGGAATTGCCGTCCATATAGTAGGTCAGCGTGTCTCCTCCGGTTTTCGTTACGCCGCCGGTTCCAGATATGATGGTATTGACCCAAAGTTCTCCGCCGTCGGCGTCGAGCGTCAAGGTGTTGGCTCCGAGCGTGAAGGTGTCGGTAAACCCAATCTCATCGCCCAAGCGAAGTTCCCCCGCGAGGCTCGTGATGGTCGCGTCAGCCGACAAACTGAGGTTGCCGTCCCAACGGTTGTTCCCACTCACATTTTGTAAGGCATTGGCGCCAGCCAAAGAAAGGTTCGTCTCCGAATCGAAGGTTACGCCGCCCGTCAGCGCCAAAGTGCCGCCCGATTGCACGGTGGTAGTGCTTCCCGTGCCTAGCGCGCTGGCATCGCTGATGGTCAAGGTGCCGCCAGACACTACTGTAGTTCCCGAGTAGGTGTTGGCTCCGGTGATGCTCATGGTGCCCGCGCCGGTTTTGATAAACCCTCCGGTGCCGACGATCGCCCCCTTGGAACTGGAAAGGAGGACGTTGTTGGCCGAGTTCACGGTGTCGAGAGTCAGGGTAAAACTGCCGAGGTCGAAGTCATCATTGACCTCGAGATCGCCACTCGTGCCGTTGAGATACCAAGTTTGATCAGATCCCAGCGCGATGTTGGCATCGAAAACATGTGTAACGTTGCCTTCGTGGACTAGGCCGTCGCCGTTGGATGCATTAAAAGTCAAGGTCCGGTCGTTGCCGTGTTCCTCAAAAGTGATCCCATTGGACCCCGAGGTGAACCAAAGTTGGCCGACGGTTCGATTTACGTTGATGAGCGGATTATCCAAACCGGATTGGTTGAACAGACCTCGGGTCGTGGAATTGTCCGGTTCGTTACCACCGGACCAATTGGCATTTCTACCGAAGTTATCGTTGCCACCGTCGCTATTGAGGTGGGTCCACGTCCGAGTGTCGGTGAGGGCGACTTGGGCCATGGAAACGGTGCCAACGACGCTGCAAACTAGGGTCCAGAGCACTGCACTTCGGATGAATGAACGGAAGCATATTTCGTAAGTTCTTCTGGCGCTAGTAAACTGCACTAGGTCCGTGGTAGGTATGAATGGGCCTAATTGCAAGCGATTGACTCCAATAAATTGTCATGAAGCCCGCCGGAACCTTTTCGATCAACGAAGGCTTGGCGGGAGGCTCGGGATCTGAAACGGATCGTTCATGGGTAAGAAGGGTATAGTCTATTTAGTCGGAGCGGGGCCTGGTGACCTCGGTTTGGTCACGTTTCGGGCGCACGAGCTTATCTGCTGCGCCCAGGTTCTCGTTTATGATTACTTGGTGCACCCCGACATAGTCGATTGGTGTCCAAAAGATTGTGAAATCATCTACGTCGGCAAGAAGGCCGGATTTCATTCGGTGCCGCAGGAGGAAATTGAAGCCCTGCTGGTGAACCGAGCGAAGCAGGGTAAAATGGTGGTGAGGCTCAAAGGAGGCGATCCCTACGTATTTGGACGTGGTGGCGAGGAGGCCAAAGCGTTGGCGGCGGATAAAGTTTCGTTCGAAGTGGTCCCCGGAGTCACGGCATCTTTGGCGGCGGGTGCTTACGCCGGCATTCCGCTTACCCAACGCAATACCAGTTCATCGCTGGTGTTGGTGACGGGCCACGAAGACCCCTTAAAACACGAACTGCAGGTAGACTGGCAGAAACTGGGCGGACTCAAGAATACGACCTTGGCCATCTACATGGGCATGGGGCGGATGAAGGATATCATGGCTGAGCTGCAAAAAGGTGGCTTGGCCGCAACCACGCCAGCTGCGGTGGTGCAGTGGGCATCGTTGGGACGCCAGCGTAGTCTCGCGTCAACCGTGGCAAAATTGCCGGCGGCCGCGGAAAAAGCCGGACTCAAAGCCCCTGCGGTGATCATCGTCGGAGAGGTCGTTAAACACCAATCCGCGGTAGATTGGTTTGAACACCTTTCTCTCTTTGGTCGGCGCATCGTGATTACGCGAAGTCGGGAAGGAAACCGATCGTTACGCAATCGCTTGGAACAGTTGGGGGCTGAAGTGCTCGAGTTGCCGCTGATCAAGGTCGTGCCCGACGTAGACCGGAATGCGTTGGTCGATATCATCGCCGAACTCGGCACCTACGATTGGATCGTTTTTACCAGTGCCAACGGGGTGCGAATTTTCTTCGATCACTTCCTTCGAGCCTATGATGACATCCGCACGCTGGGATTATTGCGATTTGCAGCGGTAGGGGAGGCGACCAAACGGGAAATTGAGAAATACCGGGTTCGAGTGGAATGTTTCCCTGATAAATCCACCGGCGAAGCCTTGGCCGATGCCTTGATTGCGACCGATAGTCTGGACAGTGCCAAAGTTGTGGTCGTGACCGGTAATCTCAATCGCGATACGCTGGTCACCAAGCTCGAACAGGAAGGCCTGGCGATCGTCGATCAACTCCAACTCTATCGCACCGAGAAGCTCAGTTTAGCAGACAGTCCTGCCGCCCACGATTATCAGGAAAACGGTGCTGATGCGGTGCTGTTTTCCAGTTCCTCGGCAGTGGAGGCGTTTGGCGAACAACAACAGTCGTTGGCGCTCGGACCCAATGCCAAGAAACCAGTGATCGGTTCGATTGGCCCGCAGACGTCGGCGTCGTTGGAGGCGTTGAATCTCGAGGTCGATTTCGAAGCGAACAATCCGGGCTTGGACTCTTTGGTGGACGCGCTGGTGAAGCATTTGAACAAACGTCCGCGTCGCTAAACTCAATGCACCCCACACTTGCGCCACGGCGTGGCGCGATCAGGGTTCTCATCCAATTCCATGAGTGTTCCTTTTCTCGATCTCTCTCGTTCGCACCAGGCATTGCGGACTGAAATCCTGGCGGGATTCGCCGAAACCTACGATGCGGGTCGCTTTTGCCTGGGGGCTGATGTGTCGGCGTTCGAGGCCGAATTTGCGGCAGCCAGTGGCGCAGCGACCTCGATCGGGGTGAGCAATGGCACGGCCGCATTACATCTCGTGGCAAGAGCGTTGGGACTGGGGCCGGGCGATGACGTCGTGGTGCCCGCTTTCACCTTTATCGCCAGTGCTTGGACGGCAAGTTATGTGGCTGCACGCCCGGTATTTTGTGATGTGGACCCGGTAACCTACAATGCCACGGCGGAAACGATTCGGGCTGCCCTTACCCCCCAAACCAAAGCCATCGTGGTCGTGCATCTGTTTGGGCAATCCGCGGATATGGATCCGATTATGGCCTTGGCGAACGAGCGCGGAATACCCGTCATCGAAGACTGCGCGCAAGCCCACCTCAGCACGTATCACGGTCGCCCAGTCGGCACCATGGGCGCGGCCGGCACGTTCAGTTTCTACCCGACCAAGAACCTTGGTGGCGTGGGCGAAGGTGGGGCGATCATAACGTCCGATGAGACCTTGCTCGGCAAAATGCGTTTGATGCGGGTCCACGGATCCGGGGTCCGCTATCAACACGATGAAGTGGGTTACAATTACCGGATGGAAGGCCTGCAGGCTTCGGCGTTGCGGGTGAAACTCCATCATCTCGCGGGGTGGACTTCACGGCGGCGGGAGATTGCGGCCCGCTATCGTGCAGGGATTACGTTGGCCGATACCATTGTCCCGCAACCGGCGCCTTGGGGGGATTCGGTATATCACCAATTCACGATTCTCCATCCGCGCCGGGACGACCTTCGGGCTCATCTAACTCTGCGCGAAATTGGCACGGATCTGATTTACCCGCGGGCGTTGCATGAACAGCCTTGTTATCGCGAAGTCGGACCGGCGGTGGGTTCGCTGCCGGTTGCTGAGGCGACGGCGCGGACTTGTCTGAGCCTGCCGGTGTTCCCGGAATTAACCGACGCGGAGATCGACGAAGTGATTGGCGCAATCAACTCTTTTTGAGGATCGCACGTGATCGACGGAATCCGACTTAAGTTTTGTGGATTGACCGCTCTGGTCGACGTGGAATTCGCGGATCAGCTCGGAGCGGACTATCTGGGCTTCATTCTTTACCCCAAGTCTCCGCGGTCCATAAATCTGCGGCAGTTTAGTGACATGAAACCGCTACTGCCGGTGGGACGAAAGACGGTGGCGGTGGTGGTGGAGCCCTCGGCCGCAGAAATTACCGCTGTGCTTCGCGCGGGTTTTGATCGCGTCCAAATTCACTTCAAGATGACCACTCCGATGGAGACGATCGTCGGATGGAGCGCCCACATCGGACCTCAGCGCATTTGGTTGGCTCCTAAACTCCCGCCTGATCAAGAGCTGAGTCCGGAGTTGCTCAAACTCGCCGATACTGTGCTGTGGGATACCTTTCATGCCGAAGGGTTCGGTGGTTCGGGTAAAACGGGGGACTGGCAGAAATTTCGGCGTTATCAGGAGCAGCATTCGACTGCGACCTGGATCCTGGCGGGAGGGCTCAATCCGGGAAACGTGGCAGTTGCCCTGACCGAAAGTGGGGCAAGGTTTCTTGACCTGAACAGCGGGGTGGAAACTGCCCCCGGCATCAAAGATCACGCTAAAATGAAAGCATTGGTGTTGGCCATGCATCGGGCCCGAACCGGCAATTAGCCATGGACTCCCCCGTCAAACCCCGGACGCGTTGGCAGGTTTTGGGACCGGGGCTTTTGGCGGTCCTGTGGGTGGTGGTGGTCGGGGCTGGATGCAAATGGGTGTTGAATGAAGGGATTGCCCGTTGGCAGCTGGCGACCGGTCAAAGCGTGATTGCTGGATGGGCCGAACGACTTCCAGCGTGGGTTTCGTGGTATTTTGGCGGCTATTTAGGGGTGTGGAGTTTTGTGATCGCCGGGGCGCTGGGGTCGTCCTGCGGAGTCGCCGCCAAAACGCTTTGGCCGAATTCACCGCTTTCAATTGGCGGATGGACCGTGGTTCACGCGATCTTGGGGTTTGGATTGGTTCGCTGGGGACGATACGGGATTTTTGAGAAAATCATGCAGGGACTCATCGCGGTCATGTTTGCGGTGGTCATTGTATGCGGGGCGAGTTTGGTGTCGAATTTCCCGGATTTCATACGAGGTTTGGTCATTCCCACGGTGCCACCGGGTGGACTCTGGTTTATCTTCGGCTTGATGGGGGGCGTAGGCGGAAGTGTGACGCTGCTTTGTTATGGCTATTGGCTGGACGAAAAAAAGTGGCGCGGAACCGGACGGATTCCAGAAGTCCGACGGGATCTGGTCGGCGCCTATGCACTGACTGGATTATTCGGTTTGGCCATGATCGTGATCGCGGCCGGAGCCAAGCCGGTTGATGCCTCGGGGACGGCCTTGGTCATCGCCCTGGGTGAGCAATTGGGGACGATTCTGGGACCGATTGGGCGCACCAGTTTTTTGGTGGGATTTTGGTGTGCCGTTTTTTCATCGCTGCTGGGCGTCTGGCAAGGAGTACCTTACTTGTTCGCGGACTGGTGGGATTGCCGTGGAAAACAGGTGAAGCGCGAAGGGATAAAACTAACGGAGACCACAGCCTACCGAGGGTTTTTACTCTTTCTCGCGGGACCACCATTGATCCTGCAATTTTGGGGCAAGCCATTGCTGCTGGTGGTGATTTACGCGGTGGTTGGCGCGTTTTTTATGCCGTTTCTAGCAGCAACGTTGCTGGTGTTGAATAATCGGTCTGAGTGGGTGGGGAGCATGAGAAACTCTCGGTGGTCAAACCTGGGCCTCGCGATTTCGTTGGTTTTATTTTTGCTCCTATTCTGCTCGGAAATAGGCCGAATGATCTTCACCTAGTCTCCGGTCAGGTCGCCTCGTTGAGCCGACGTTGATCGAGGTCTTGTTTGATTTCGGCCATTTTCTTTTCGTTGAGCGAGTAGAAGAGGAAGAGAATAATCGCCAGAACACCGAAGGCGGACGGGATGATGCTCATGAGGCGAACCAAGCTCTGGGTGACCTCAGGCGTGGGCACGGTGTTGGCCACAAAACCCGAAAAATCGAGGATGGAGAGAGCCACCCAGGCGGCGATGCCCCACCCGAATTTTTGGCTCATCGTCGAGGCCGAGAACACAAGTGCAGTGGTGCGACGACCACTTTTCCATTCGCCGTGATCAGCGGTGTCGGCATACATTGCCCACATCAATACGGGCAGTGGTGCGCCCACAAAGCTGCCCACAATCTCGAGAACGAAGATCACGCCGATCTGACCCGGTTGCAGAAACAGATACGAAAAGGTGCAGGCAATTTGGAGGGAGAGGAGACCAATGAAAACCAAGCGTTTGGGAAAGCGATTGGCGATGACCAGAATCGCGATCACGCCCGCGACCGACGCGAGTTGGCCGAGACCATTGAACGTCGACATAAGGTAGGTGAAATTGAAATCATGACCGAGGAACGAAAGGGTGGTCTCCTCGGAACCATTGTAGATGTAATATTTGAAATAGTGGGGAGCGATCGAGCTCCGGAGGGCGATGAACAGAATCCACGTCAACGTGGTGCAAAGGAGGACGATCCAAGGTTTGTTGGTCAGGAGAATCCTAAGATCTTTACCCAAGGACGAGGAGGGATCGGGCTTCGGGTGAATGCGTTCGCGGGTGTTGAATCCGGTTATGAGAAAGAAGCCGATCGCGACCAGGCCCACGATGACGAAGGCGAGCTGCCAGCCCAATTGAGGATTAGTTTTGCCGCCCAACGCATCGACCATGGGCAGCAGCGCGAAAGAGATCACCACCCCGGCCGAAAAGGCGAAAATGAACTTCACCGAAGAAAGCCGCGTTCGGACCACGGAATCATCCGTCATCACCCCCATGAGCGCGGTGTAGGGGATGTTGACGATCGTATACATGACCATGAGGAAGTTGTAAGTCACGATGGCCCAAATCAGTTTTCCAGTCGCGCCGTCGATAAACCCTGGGGTCGTGAACGTAAGCACTCCCGCAATGGCGAAGGGCACGCAGCCCCAGATGAGAAAAGGACGAAATTTGCCCCACCGGCTTTCGTTGCGGTCGGCCCAAATCCCCACGGCGACGTCACTGACTCCATCCATGGACCGACTCCACAAAAGAAACACCCCGGCAACGGCTCCAGCCAGTCCGAAAACATCGGTGTAGAAGTAGGTCAGATACTTCATAAACGTGGTCCAGTAGAGGACGGACGCGAAGTCACCGCAGCCGTAGGCGAGCATTTCCTTGACGCTCAGTTTAGGGGTTTGGGGCGAGGTCATGGTCTAATGGGGATGTGATGGGCTGAAATTCGAGACAGCAAAGGGTGAGGGTGCGAGGGAAGTCTCTGAGCGGCAATACGAGAGACGAGGAAACCGACGGAGGTTCGGTGAACGTTCTCCATTTTCGGATGGCGATGAACGACTGGGGCGTTTCAGATCCCCGGCATGAAACGCCCCTTATTTTGGTTCATGGTTTGTTTGCTCACCAATCTCACGCTCCGGGCCGATGTGCCGGTGTGGGTAATCGGCCAAGAGGGGATTCATTTTTCTGATTTTGATTCGAAAAAGGGCACGTTGAGCACCCCGAGCTTAGCCGCCGAGTTCGACGGCGGATCTTGGGTGATGGAGCATCCTTCGGCTCCGGTCCTTTACGCGAGTTGGGGACGGATGGGCGTGGCCGCCTACCGGATCGGAAATGGGCATTCCCTTGAATTGATCAATCGCGTCGAGTTGCCGGCCGGCGCCGCTGCCCACATCGCGGTGGATCCGACCGGGACCCTCTTGGCGACCGCGCATTGGGGCGGGAAATCGGTTACGCTGGTGCCGCTGGAGAAAACAGGGGCGCTCAACGGGGCGGGACTGGTGACTTATGAGCCTACCTTTGGGCAAAAAGGTCCGAGACCGGTGCAAACTCAGCCACGACCGCATTGGTCACGATTCTCTGCCGACGGGAGTTTCCTGGATGTGACTGATCTGGGGGGCGATCGCTTGTGGACGTTCAAAGTTTCCCGATCACCGCTGGGGTTAAGCGTGCATCAGGAGCTCCCCTTTCCCGCTGGCTTTGGACCTCGTCACATGGATTTGAATGCGAACAAAACCCACGCCTACGTGAGTGGTGAGTTATCATCGGAAATCGCAGTTTTGGATTACGATGGTGCGCGGCAGACTTACGCCCGCAGCCAAATTTTGCGGACCTTGGGACCGACCGATAAAGAACCTGCGAACAATACTTCCGAAGTGCGAATCCATCCCAATGGTCGTTTTGTGTTCATCGGTAATCGCGGGAACGACTCGATTAGCGTCTTCGCGGTGGATGCGAAAACAGGGCAATTGACTCCCGTTGAACGCGAACCGGTCCGGGGGATCTGGCCGCGTAACTTCAACCTCGATCCCTCCGGAAAGTGGATGATCGTGGCAGGCCAATATTCCGATTCGCTGACCGTATTTGCAATCGATGAGGCGTCAGGCGAACTAACTTTCAATCGGCAGATTCAAAGCGTGAAGGGGCCGGTTCGAGTGTTGTTTGGGAACGATTGATCCTAGATTCCGCAGTTGGAGTAGGTCACAGAGTTTACGGAGATGGGCACAGAGTTCACCGAGCGCGGTTTGTGGAATCGATCGCGAGGTTGGCGCATTCATGCACTGGG
>CAXBOL010000069.1:0-11284 GCA_963977295.1 uncultured Opitutaceae bacterium | reverse complement strand
CTTCTGGGCGATCGGGAAAAACTATTTCATGGAGGTCGCGAAGATGCGGGCTGGTCGCACCCTTTGGGCGGAAATCGTCGACAAGTTCAACCCGAAGAATCCGAAGTCACGCGCCTTGCGCACTCACTCGCAAACGTCCGGTTGGTCGCTCACGGAACAGGACCCATTCAACAATGTGGCTCGCACCTGCTTGGAGGCACTCGCGGCGGCCTGTGGTCATACTCAGAGTTTGCACACCAACGCACTTGATGAAGCCATCGCGTTACCGACCGATTTTTCGGCCCGAATCGCGCGCAACACCCAGCTGCACTTGCAGCAGGAAACCGGGATTTGCGATGTGGTTGATCCTTGGGGAGGCAGCTATTACGTCGAAGCCTTGACGGCAGAGTTGTTGAGTAAAGCCCGCGAGCACTTGGCGGAGGTCGAAGAGATGGGAGGCATGACTAAGGCCATCGAAGCCGGCATTCCCAAACTGCGGATTGAAGAAGCATCAGCGCGTCGCCAAGCGCGGATCGATTCAGGCAAGGAAGTGATCGTCGGTCTCAACCGCAATCGCCTCGAACAAGAAGATCCGCTCGACATTCTGGAAGTCGACAACACCGCGGTGCGCGTTGCCCAAGTGGCGAGATTAAAAACCTTGCGCGATGGTCGCGACGAAGCGGCGTGTCAGGCCAGCTTGGCGGCATTAACCCAGTCGGCCAAGACTGGTGAAGCCAACCTGTTGGATCTGGCGGTCAAAGCGGCGCAAGCGCGGGCAACGTTGGGCGAAATTAGCGATGCCTTGGAAGTCGAGTTTGGTCGCTATCAAGCGCAAATCCGCTCAATTTCAGGTGTGTATCGACAAGAATATGGTCAAGATGACGCGGTCAGCCAAGTCCGCGCGAAGGTGGAAGCCGTTGAAGCGGTGGAAGGTCGCAAACCGCGACTGCTCATCGCGAAACTCGGACAGGACGGCCACGACCGCGGAGCCAAAGTAGTGGCGACTGCGCTGGCGGATTTGGGTTTCGATATCGATATCGGCCCGCTTTTCCAGACTCCGGAAGAGGCCGCGCGACAGGCGGTCGAAAACGATGTGCACGTGGTGGCGATGAGTTCGTTGGCCGCGGGTCACAAGACGCTCTTGCCGCAGTTGCGCGAAGCGCTCGCCGCGCTGGGGCGTGAAGACATCATGATCGTATGCGGAGGGGTTATTCCGGCGCAGGATTATGATTACCTGCTCAGCAACGGCGCCAGTGCGGTGTTTGGTCCGGGCACGGTGATTCCGAAATCGGCCCTGAGTATCCTTGACTTGCTGTTGGAGCGGATCGAACCCCTCGGCGACGAATGAGCGAAGACTGTCCGCCGATTAAACCCCGGGTGCAAACGCATGACGGGTGCCCGCAACCGCGCCCGGATTGGGTGCCGGATACCGGCGGAGCCGGGTTCGCCACTTGGGTGGTAGAGGGGGTGCGCACAGCTGGCGCTAGCCGAATCCCCGTCGTGCCCCCGCCTCGTCGTCCGCGACTTTTGGTGAAAAATTACGTCGAAGGCGTGTTGGCAGGTAACGGGATGATTCTCGGCCGCGCCATCACGCTCGCCGAGAGTAATGCGGCCCCGCATCGGACGATGTCACAGGACGTGATCAAAGCCATCATGCCGCAAACGGGGAAGTCACGCCGCATCGGCATCACGGGCATACCGGGAGCCGGTAAGAGCACTTTCATTGAGGCTCTGGGCATGAACCTCGTGCGTGCGGGGCATCGTGTGGCGGTGCTGGCGGTGGATCCGTCGAGCACGGTCAACGGCGGGAGTATTCTGGCCGACAAGGTCCGTATGGAAAAACTTGGTCGGCAGAAAAGTGCGTTCATCCGGCCGTCGCCTTCGGGAGGTTCGTTGGGGGGCGTAGCGCGGAAAACCCGGGAGGCGATTTTGCTGTGCGAAGCGGCGGGTTACGATGTGGTCATCGTCGAAACCGTCGGGGGGGGCCAAAACGAAGTGACCGTCCGCTCGATGGTGGATTTCTTTCTCGTGTTGATGATCGCCGGGGCGGGAGACGAGATGCAGGGGATTAAGAAAGGGGTGATCGAATTGGCCGATCTCTTGGTGATCAACAAATCCGATGGCGACAATCGGCGTCGGTGTATTTTGGCGCAGGCAGAGATGAAGCGAGTGTTGCACTTTTTGCATCATCCTACCGAAGGCTGGGAGACACCGGCCATTTTGGCGTCGGCGCTGGAAGGTTCGGGGATCGAAGATGTCTGGCGCGTAACGGGCGATTTTTTCACGACGGTAAAGGCCTCGGGGGGACTGGAGGCCCGGCGTCGCTCGCAGGCGATTGAATGGATGCATGCGTTGATCGACGAGGGCCTGAAAACGCGATTCTATGGCCGAGCGGAGGTGAAGGCGCGGTTGGGGAAAATTGAGCACGCCGTAGGGACGGGAATGACGACCCCGCTGGCGGCCGCGTTGGAATTGATGGGGGACGAGTGAAACAGGTGAGACGGGGAGACGTGATCAGCCTGCTGTTTTTTTAACCACGAATGGACACGAATGGCTTCGCCTACCGGCTACGCGATGATGGTGGGAATGGGAGGCGACGTAGTCAGCCCGCTTTTTTTAACCACAGATGGACACAGATTCACGCGGATTTTAAGGCGCTTTGAGGCGGAGTTTTTTAACCACGAAACACACGAAGGACACGAAAGGGTTTGGAACGGAGGGGTGTGAAATGGCGGTTGGCGAGACGGGGGACGGACCCAGCCTTCGCACAAGGCTACGGCGGACACGCCGCTGGGCCGTCCGCATCTGCCTCAACGCGAATCCTGCAACGCTTCGCCATCCTTGCACGCCCACTGGCTTCATCGACCATCAGCCTGCGGCGCGCCCAGCGGTCATGCCCTACCTCAGAACACGTTGTGCTAAAGTCTATTTCTCAAAAGAAGTCGGTATAACCACAGATTAACCCTGATCATGCCGGGAGGTTGAAATCGAATTCCAGTTGGGCACGAAAAAGCCCGATCGGGTTGATCGGGCTTTCGAGGAATGGGTGATGACGCGCTTTTAGTAGAGCTTCACGTAGCTGTTGCGGCGAAGGCGTTCGAGCCAGCGTTCTTGGGCGTCGCGGGCTTCGCGTTGCACGAGGATGCGCTCAATTTGGTCGCGCACTTCGTCGATCGGCTGAATTCCGGCGTATTTGCGATCCTCAGCATAGAGCAAGTAAACGCCCTCGGGCAGGAAGATGGGATCGGTGATTTCTCCCGCCTTCAGCTTGAAGAGGGGATCACTGAACTCTTTTTTGAGACCCGAGCGGTCGAGCCAACCCCAGTCTCCGCCGCGGGAGCGACGGGAGTCCTCGGACATTTCTTTCGCGATATCCTCAAATTTGTGTCCGACATCGAGACGGGCCTGCACCCGCGCTGCGAAGTCGCGGAGATCGCTGTCGGTGCGACCGTCCTTGCGGGAGAATTGAATGAGGCGAAGCTTAACGGAGTCTTCTTGGAAAAAGTTTTCTTTGTTCTCGTCGTAGAAGGTCTGCACCTGCACCGGGGAAACGAGGGTGGCGGATTTACGCTTCTGGCCCCGCATGTATTGGTAGATGATGCCTTCTTCGACTTCACGGCGATACTCGCGGGTGGTCAGGCCTCGGGCGCGGAGGTAGGCGAGAAACTTTGAGCGATCGCCTTCGAAGTCATTGATGATATTTTCATCCACGGCGTTATCGACGAAGCTGGCCGGAATGCGGCGCTTTTCGTCGCTGTAGAAGTCTTTTACGATGAGCACGCGGTCGACGAGACTTTGAATGGTGTCGTCTTGGAGGGCTTCGAGGCGCTGGTTGAACTCACGTTCGTTGCGGGAGCTGCGTTGAAGCTCGGGCACCATCGGCGCGATTTCGCGTTTGATGTCGTCGACGGTGATGATTTTTCCCTCGGCGACGGCGGCGATGCCGTTGGCGAAGCGCAGGTTCAAGTTTTGATCCAACGCGGCGGAAGTATCGGGGACTTGAGCGAAGAGGGAGTTACCGAGAGCCAGAACTCCGGCGAGGGCGAGAGCGCCGACTCGGGTTCGGGAGGAGGAAGGGTGCATCATGGATTCGGTAGATTGTCTAGAAATGTAGATATTTCGCGTAAACGTAGAAGGGCCCGTGGGGCGGTCAACCTCGGAAAGCGGCTGCCGTGCATGACCCAGTCATCCCGGCGACCGGTGGCCCGGAGGCATTTTAACTTCGTGCTACTAGTCTCGACCGAGACGATATTTTTTTGTTCCGCCTTGATTCTGATCTCAGTGACCAGAAGGAGGGCGCGCACTTCGTCGCGATAGGGACCGAAGCGATCTTTGAGGTCGGTTTGGAGTTGTTTAAGCTCGGTCAGGTTCCCAGCCATGGCAAGTCGACGGTAAAGATCGATGCGTAGACGCGTCTCACCGATGTAGTTGGCCGGTAGCCGAGCCTGGATGCGATTCACGGCCACGGCACCACTGGCGGCGTGTTCGGCGTCACGAATGGTGGTGTAGCCGTCCTCGTGGCGACCGCGGTCGGTGAGGTCCGGTTCGCCGTCACCGACGAAGACGAAATCGAGTTTAACCGAAGCGCGAATGGACGCGGCTTGTTTCTCGCCCTTCAGGCGAGCGACAGATTGGCGCAGTAACTGGCAATAGAGCTCGAACCCAACGCCAACGATGTGACCGCTTTGTTCGGACCCGAGGAGATTCCCCGCGCCGCGTAGTTCGAGGTCGCGCATGGCGATGCGAAACCCGGCCCCCAACTGGTTGTGCGTGCGCATGGCATTGAGACGCTCGCGTGCGATTTGCACCAGGCGGGTATGGCGATGCAGCAGCAGGTAGGCGTAGGCTTGGTGTTTGAAACGACCGACCCGTCCCCGGAGTTGGTAAAGCTGGGAGAGGCCGAAACGGTCGGCGCCCTCGATGATGATCGTGTTGCAATTCGGAATATCGAGACCGCTCTCGATGATCGTGGTGCACACGAGGAGTTGATAAGATCCGGCGACGAAGTCGGTCATCATTTGCTCGAGCTTCTTTTCATCCATCTGGCCGTGACCGACGCCGATGCTGATTTCGGGCATGAGTTGGCCGAGGTGTGAGGCCACCAGTTCGATGGTTTGCACGCGGTTATGGAGGTAAAACACTTGGCCGCCGCGGGCGATTTCGCGCCGCACGGCGTCGACGACGAGTTTGTCGTCGTAGGTTTTGACAATCGTCTGGATGGGCAGGCGATTGGTGGGGGCGGTCTCAATCACGCTCATGTCTCGGGCCCCGGTCATGGCCATGTAAAGCGTGCGCGGGATAGGGGTGGCGCTCATGGAGAGCACGTCCACGGAGGCACGCATGTTTTTGAACCGCTCTTTGTGTTTCACGCCGAAACGTTGCTCTTCGTCGATGACGACCAGGCCTAGTTCCTTGAACAGCATGTCTTTCTGGAGCAGGCGATGGGTGCCAATCAAAATGTCGACCTGACCGGCAGTGGTGGCGGCGATGATCTTTTTCTGCTCCAGCGGGGTGCGGAAACGGCTGATCATTTCGATGGCGATGGGGTAACCGGCCATGCGCTCCCGAAACGAATTCAAATGTTGCTGGGCCAGCACGGTGGTGGGCACGAGCACGGCGACTTGCTTGCCGCCTTGGACGGCTTTGAACGCGGCCCGAATGGCGACTTCGGTTTTGCCGAAACCGACGTCGCCGCAGATGAGGCGATCCATGGGTTGCGTGCGCTCGAGGTCGGATTTGGCTTCGTTGATCGCTTTGAGTTGGTCGGGGGTTTCCGTGTAGGGAAACGAACCCTCGAATTCGTGCTGCCAGTCGTTGTCGGGCGGAAAGGCGAAACCTGGTTGCGCTTCGCGGGCGGCTTGGATGCGCAGGAGCTCGGCCGCGAGATCGATGGTGGAGCGTTCGGCGGCTTTGCGGGCTTTTTCCCAACGTTGGGTGCCGATGCGACCCAGTTGGGGTTTGGCTTTGCTCAGACCGACATAGCGGCTGATGAGATGCGACTCCTGCAACGGCACGTGCAAGGTGACATGGTCGTCGAATTCCAGGGAAATGACTTCGCGGATACCGTCGCGGGTTTCGATTTTGGTGAGACCGCGGTAGTGGGCGATGCCGTGCTGCAGGTGAACCACGAAGTCGCCTTCGACGAGATCGGCAAAATCGAGGAGTTGGTCCACTTGGGCGCGTTGAACCAGTGCGCGGGGCGAGGCGCGAGGGCGACGGGGACGCTGACGGCCGAAGATTTCGGTTTCGGAGATGACGATGAGGCCCCGGATTTTTTGGCCATGGCCTTTCCAATCGAGGCGAGCATCGTCACGGAAAGTGATGCGAAAGCCCTCATTGAGCGTGCCGACTTCGAAGGTAGGTTTAAGAGACTTGAGGCCCGGTTCCTCGGCGAGGATTTCACGGGTGCGTTGGGCTTCACCGGATTTTGCGGTCACGATAAGCACGGCGAAGTGATCCTTTTGCCAGCTGGCGACGCGTTGCAGGAATTCGAGACGAGCGTCCGCTTCGGCGTGTAAGCGTTCTTGGGCGACCAACCCATCCGTGGGGTAATGGCGGTGGTGGACCAGGCTCTCGGTGTCCCAGGTGGTTTGAGCGACGTTGCCGGAATCGAACCAGAACGAGGCTTCGTCGATGTCCTGCAGGGCAACAGTTTGGGATGCACGGGTCAACACGGCCGAAAATAGCGGATGGGCGTTGTTGGTTTGATCGCCGTCGTCGGCAAGTTGACTGAAGCGGGTTTCGAGTTCGGGAGGCTCGATCAGCACGACCTTCGTGCCCGTGGAAAGGTAGTCGGCGATACCCGTGCGACCCACTTCGAGTTTGAGTCGGGGCGAGGCCGACAAAACGACCGACAATACGGACGCACCAGAACGTTGGGTGACCGGATCGAACGCGCGAATGCCCTCAATTTCGTCACCAAAGAAATCCAGCCGATAGGGTTCGTTGGCGGTGATGGGGTAGATGTCGATCAACCCGCCGCGCACGGCGTAGTGGCCCGGGGATTCGCACAGCGGTTCCGAGTCGTAATCCAGTTCGTGCAGTTTCGTGAGCAGTTCGGCGAACGGATACGTGTCACCCCGGTTGAGGGTAAGTTCGGTGCGAGCGAACGCCTCGAGGGCCGGCACCGGTTGCACTAATGCTTTCGGGTAGGTGAGCACGACAAGAGGTCCGACCTTGGGGGAGGTCAGCTTCTTCGTCTGTCGAGTAGAGCGAAGCCGAGAAAGCACCGTGGTCCGATCAGCTGAAGCGGCGAAAGCTTCGCGCATATCACCGTCGGTGGGCATGGATTCCGGCAGAACGAGGATCGAGGGCAGGCGAGACTGCCCGCTGGCTTGGGCAAAAAAGCCGAGATCTTCCGCCAGTTGTTCCGCGACCTTCAGGGTGGGCGTCACCACCAGCCACACCGGAGTGTCGCTGCCGTGAAGTTGTTGCGCCAACACGGCCCCCCAAGCCGGCGCACACACGCCGGAGAGTTGGGAACGTTTAGATGAGGCTGACATGGAGCGGAGGGTGTGGTTGTTAACGAAGGTAGGCAGTGTGGTATCGGCTGGTCGGCTCAGCTGCGTCTACTGCTGTTTTTTTAACCACGTCTATGAACGAAGTGAATGGCCTGACATGGACACAAATAGCGTCGTCTACCGACTACGCACTGAAATCTCTTTTGCTTTTTGAGGATGGGGTTGGATCAAACCACCAAGGAGGAAAGATGGTATTGGTTTCACAAGAACACAGATCAGGGGTTTGGCAAAATCGCGGATCGATTACGCCGAGTGCGGCGGGAGCAGATCGGATTCGAGGGCGTGGGCGGCGGCGGCTTCTTCGGCGGCTTTTTTGGAACTGCCCCGGCCGGACCCGATCAGGACTTCGAGGAGGAATACTTGCGACTCGTATTCGCGGGCGTGATCTTCGCCGGCGACGTGCACCGTGTCGTAGCGCAGGGCGCCGTTGCCGTGCCGGGGTTGGATACGTTCTTGCAGGCGGCCTTTGGGGTTTTCTGTGGGAATGACGGCGTTCAGGCGTCGGGTGAGATCGCCATAGAGGCGGCGAACCACCCGGCGCACAGCGGGGAGATCACTATCCAAATAAATCGCGCCGATCAGGGCCTCAAAGGCATCTTCGAGGGCGGCCCGGCGATCGCGTCCGCCTTGCTCGACCTCATTTTTGGCCAGCAACAAGTGGGGGGCGAGGTCGATCTCGCCGGCGAGTTTCGCGAGGTAATGACCGTTGGCTAAAGCCGAACGTCGTTTGCTCAGTTCACCTTCACGCTCAGCAGGGAATAAGTCAAAGAGGGCTTCGGTCAGGATGAGTTGCAGCACGGCGTCGCCGAGGAATTCCAGTCGCTGATTGTTATCGGTGACGTCGGGGTTTTCCTGCAGCCACGAGGGGTGGGTGAGCGCGAGTCGGAGCAATTCGAGGTTACCAAATTGATAGTCGAGCCGGGCTTGAAGACTTTCGAGAGATTCGGGCATTACGAGGAGGCGCTGGCATAGCGGCGGAGTCCACGGTGGAACACGGTGATTCCAATCACAAACCATACGAACGTCGCGCCCAACATCCACAGGGTATAGCCGAGATCGAAACCCGAAATCAAGGCCCGGGCCGGGGCGTTGCTGATGACCACGGCGGGTAGTATCCAGACGAAGATGACGTTGGCGACGCCGCTGAAGGCTTCTTTGGGTAGGCGGGAAAATTCGGCGAGAGTGAAATAGCCGCCTTCCATGCCTTGGCTGCCGATGGTCCAGAAACTGACCGATACCACGACGAGTAAAATGGAGTAACTTATCAGGAGTCCGCAGCAGACAAAGATCGCGTAGGCCACCATGGCACCAAAAGAGGGATGCAGATTTAACTCCCGTGCGGCATAAATCACGATGGCGAGGGCAACGAAGATATTGAGAATGCTATCCAGGTCGATCTTGCGGGTCGAAACCATGAAGAGCGGTCGTCCGGGCTGGGCGAGGAAGAAGTCGAAATGGCCGGAGCGGATATTGCGTCCAAGTTCGAATAGGTTGCTCCAGAAAAATCCCATCAACATGCGTTGCACCAGCATGGAGGTGCCAATGAGGAGCAGCATTTCGAATTTTGACCAACCGGCAACCGAATCGGTATGCTGGTAGATCACGGCGACGGCCGCGATGTTCACGAACATCCAAAACAGTTCGACCAATCCCCACATGATGAAGTCGCCGCGAAACATCATCGCGCGCACCACGGAATACCGGGCGCCAGCCAACCAGATGCGGAGATAGTGAATCATGACTAAATTTTCGATTTACGAATGGCGATTGGGTGAATCGGAGTAAATGGGGGATCAACCTCCAACCGCGGTGTGACGACGAAGGCCGCGACGCCAGAGAAACTGACCGAGGGCGAGGAGGGCGATCACCCAGAAAGCCTGCACCGCGAGCCCTTCGACCGCAGTGGCTTGGTCGATCCGGCCGGTGAAGATGGCCGCGGGAAAATACATTTGGTAGTAGTAGGGCAAAAATTGGGAAATGCGAAAAAGGCCAGCGGGGAGGAGATCGAGGGGGAAAATCTGTCCGCCTAAGACGGATTCGAGGGCCATGGATAAAATCACGAAGGATTGAATTTCCAGAAACCAAAATGTGAGCATACCAAAAATGTAAGCGATGGAGAATTGGATCATGGCGGACATGAACACGGCGGGAATTCCAATGAGTAGTCGCCAGGTTTCACCCGGAAACGTGAGGTGTTCTCCGATCAATGGCAGGGCCAACACGATGGGGAGGAGCGCCAGCAGCCCCGAGACCAAGCGAGCCGAAACAAAAATCGTGAACCGATAAACGAAGTAATTGATTGGCTTCAGGAGAAACTGATTGATGAGCCCGTTACGGATTTCCTCGCTGATCAGATAGTCTTCGTTGAAGGCGCCGATGAAAAACTGGAGCACCAACAGCGAAATAAAATAGGTCAGCGTCTGATCCAGACTGAATCCGCCAATTGACTCTTGGCCGAGGTAGGCCGCGCGCCAAAGGATGAAGACGAACGCGATGTGCACGAGCGAGAACGCCGCGCGCATGGCGAAGTTCCAGCGGTAAACGATGTTGCTCTGCAGGCCGACGTTGAAGACGTGGCGGTATTTGGCGATGAGCAGTCGCATGGCAGCAACAGACGGCAACGGGCGAGCGGATCAGCGCTTATCGAGGGAGAAGCGTTTGATTACTTCGGTGGCGAGTTCACGGTAAGCCACCGCACCGGCGGAGGCATTGTCGTAAGCAAAAATGGGTTTACCGAAACTGGGGGCTTCGCCGAGTCGGATGGAGCGAGGAATCACCGTCTGGAAAATCTTATCGGGCAGGTGGGTGCGGACCTCGTCGACCACTTGCTTGGACAGATTAGTGCGACCGTCATACATGGTCATGACGATGCCGCCAAGGTTGAGGTCGTTGTTCAGACCGGCATCCCGGATGCGATCGACGTTGCGCAAAATCTGGCCGAGTCCCTCCAGCGCCATGTATTCACATTGCAGTGCGATGAGCAAGTGATCGGCCACGGCGAGACTGTTCATTGAGAGCATGCCCATGGAAGGCGGACAATCGATGATGATGGCGCGGTAGCCGTTGCTGGCCTTGAGGGGCTTCAGGATGCGAGCGAGTTGGGAGAGATAGTCGTCGGATTGAGCGATCTCGATTTCAGCCGCGGCGAGATCCTCTTCGCTGGGAATGAGCGCAAGGTGTTCGTAAGCGGTGGGTGTGATCATCTCGAAGACCGAGCCTTCGCCGCGCAACGGTCCGTAAAGACTGCGACCTTCCTGTTTCTCGACGCCGATGGCGCTGGTCGCGTTGGCTTGCGGATCGAGGTCGATCAAGAGGGTGTGGATCTTCTTTTCGGCGAGAGCCGCTGAGAGATTAACCGCGGTAGTCGTCTTACCGACTCCGCCTTTTTGGTTGGCAATGGTGAATATGGTGGTGGGCATGGAGATCTGGATCGGCGCAAAAGAGGTAACGACGAATGTCGCGAAATACACGAAAAACTACCGAAAGCCAACAATCGGGTCGATTTCGAGGCGATGGCGGTGGGGTTGGTTTGTTTTTTTTAACCACAGATTCACACAGATCTACACAGATCCAATCCCTACTCCTCCGCATGATTCGTAAAACGTTCATTTCGGTGTCACCCAAGTTCCATCGCGTCGTAGTAGCGGAGCCATCTGTGTTTGGCGCAGAGAGCGATGGTAACAAAACCATCAGCCTGTCTGACGGATTCAGTGATCCGGATCAGGCAGTTCCGCCGAGTTTTCAACCACGGATGGACAGGTATGAACGCAGATACAAACCGAACA
>CAXBOL010000068.1:0-11336 GCA_963977295.1 uncultured Opitutaceae bacterium | reverse complement strand
CTTCTGGCGTCGTCTGACGCCGGCGGCGGTGTGGTCTACCGTGATCGTGTCCGCCTTACTCAACATCATCCTGCCTTCGCTCATCGCGCCCAATCTCGATGTATTCGCCCGCAATAGCACTTTGACCCAACAGGTGGAATACAATGGCAAACCGGTCCCGGTCTTTTTCGACACGGTGGTGCGGGAAGACATCAACGATTCCAATTCACCTTTTATCGGAGAAAAGCGTTTTCACGTTGAAATCTGGGTCCTCGATGCGGCGGGTTTGGATGTCGCGGCGATGTCTCCCTCCAGTCGCAACGCCGCCCGATTCATCTTTGATGGCGTCTTCCCGTTTCTGGTTTTGTGGAGTGTGAGTTTGTTCACCCGCGCCCCGGATCGCCGGCGCACCGATTTGTTTTTTGGCAAGATGAAGACCCCGGTCGGGGCCACCCCGATTCTCGAAGATCAAGCGATGGCCGACACCGATCGTGATCCTCGTCGCTTCGACGATACCAAACTCTTGGGCGCGAATTCAAATTGGGAATTCACCAAGTGGAACAAGGTCGATGCGGTTGGCTTCATCGCGTGTCTCGCGCTCTCGTTCGGCATCCTCGGGGCCTTTTGGATGTTGTTGCGGGCGGCGGCGGGCTGATTTCCCGGATGGGCACGATGAAATCGCGTTACCTTTTCTGGACCGCCCTGCTGGGGATGGTGGGTGGCCACGCCGGTCTGACGGCGACGGCCGTAACGGTCCGGGATTTTTGGTTCGGTGATCCGGCGGCGGCCCCGGCCGCCAGCACCGTGATTGAGGCCGATTCCGAATGGAGTCCGGCGCGAGGATTTGGCTGGGAGCCGGGATTTGCCGGAGTCCCGACCGCAACCGGGGCCACGCATCCGGAGGGGTTCTATTTCACCACGGGACTGCAGGTGGAAGGCAACTACCGCGTGACTGTATGGCTGGGCGGCGGGGATCAGGCGTCGATCACCACGGTGAAAGCAGAGTTGCGACGGCTCATGCTCCCGGCCCGGATCAGTCCGGCGGGGACGGCGACACGGCACCAGTTTGTGGTGAATGTGCGCGCTCCCCGGATCACGGCGGTGCCGGGCGTCGCGGCGGGCGTGGTGGCGTTGAAAGCTCCACGCGAAACCACTCAGGAATCCTGGGCGTGGGACGATGGCCTCACGTTGGAATTCACCGGTAAGGACCCGCAACTGCAGCGTCTCGTCATCGAACCGGCCGGAACGATGCCGACGGTGTTTCTGCTGGGGGATTCGACTGTGTGTGATCAATCCCGCGAACCTTACGCGAGTTGGGGCCAGGTGTTTCCCCGGTTTTTTGAGCCGACCGTCGCCGTGGCCAACCACGCGGAGTCGGGTGAGACTTACCGTGATTCACTGGCGCGCCGTCGGCTGGATAAAATTATCAGTGTCATGCAGCCCGGCGACTACCTGCTGATGCAGTTTGGTCACAACGACCAGAAGCAGATCAAAACGGGCGAGGGCGGTCCCTTTACGACGTATGCCGAGGAGATGCGGGCGCACATCGCCGCGGTGAAACGCGTGGGGGGGATTCCGGTGGTGCTTTCCCCCATGGAGCGACGCGGCTTTGCGCCGGATGGCACCGTCATCGGGTCACTCGCCGACTACGCCGCCGCCGCCGGGCAGGTGGCCACTGCAACCGGCGTGCGATTCATCGACCTCAATGCGCGCAGTCGGGTGCTTTATGAGGCGTTGGGGCCTGCGTGGTCGGCCACCGCGTTCGCCGCCCCCGACGGCAAGCAGGACAACACCCATCACAACAACTACGGGGCCTGGTTGATGGCCGCGTGTGTGCTGCAAGGATTCATTGAAGTCGCGCCTGAAATGAGCCACCATGTGCGGGCGGATTTGCCGCCGTTTGACCCGGCGCACCCACCTCCTGAATCCGAGGTGAGGATTCCCCCCAGTTTGTTGGTGACGGAGATGCGTCCGCTGGGTGATGAGTGATTTCCTATTTATGAAACCCCTTCGTGCTCTTATCGTTTTTTTAACCATGACCCTCCTGGCCCGGGCGGCCGACGACGTGTATCTGTTCACCTACTTCATCGGCAATGGGGAAGACGGATTGCATCTTGCCTGGAGTGAGGACGGTTACCATTGGGCGGCGGTCAACGAGGGGAAGAGTTTCCTCGCCCCCGAGATCGGTCACAAAGAAAAATTGATGCGCGATCCCTGCGTCGTGCGCGGCCCCGACGGGGTGTATCACATGGTCTGGACCAGTGGCTGGCGGGAAGCCGGCATTGGTTACGCGTCGACTCGCGACTTTGTGACCTGGACTCCTCAACGTGAAATTCCGGTCATGGGGCATGAACCGGCAGTGCTCAATTGTTGGGCTCCCGAAATCGTATTCGACGATGCCAAGGCCGAGTTCGTCATTTTCTGGGCCTCGACGGTGACGGGAGCGTTTCCCGAAACGGCCGGCGCTTCCGAGAAGGCGTATAATCACCGCATGTATGCGACCACCACCCGCGATTTTGAAACGTTCTCACCCACGCGGTTGTTTTACGAACCCGGGTTCAGCGTGATCGATGCCACTTTCCTGCGCCGGCCCGACGGCCGGCTGACCTGGATCATCAAGGACGAGTCGGTCAATCCGCCGAAGAAACACCTGCGCATGGCCGCGGCCGAGTCCTGGCAGGGGCCGTTCGGGGAGCTGGGCGCACCGTTCACGCCCGACGGGGTCTGGGTCGAAGGGCCCACTGCCGTGGAGATCGGTGAGGAAATCCTGGTGTATTTTGATGCGTATCAGGTGCGTCGTTACGGAGCGATGCGTTCGCGGGATGACGGGAGAACATGGACGGATGTTTCGGCCGAAATGCACTTCCCGTTCGAGGGAACCAAGGAGCGCATGCGTCACGGAACCGTGATCAAAGTCGCGCGCGCGTTGGTGGAAAATCTCGATAACCCGAAGGTGCGGTGACGCGGTCGGGTGAGGATGCCGGAGTGATGGGAATTCTCACCGGTGCCATGCGGCCGGGGAGGGACGGCCATGGCGGAACGGGCGCGTGTTCAGCGCTGCGATGGCCCGGCGTCAGCATCGTTTCCTCGGCGGAGGGCCGCCGGCGGTTCGCCCGGAGTCCGGGCAGGCGGTTATTTCACCACCTTAGCGTGCCAGACTTCGACGTCGTGCACGCGGTAGTGGCTCTTCACCGTGCGGAAACCGAACCAGCCCTCGGTCAGCGGAGCCGGATCGACAAAGTCGAAAATCACCTCGCCGTCGCGGACATACTGGGCGCGTCCGGCGGCGGCGATCAATTCGATGGTGTAGCGGTGATCCGGACGCAGCAGGTAGGGTGGCGTCGACAAATCATGCGAGGGATCCAGAGGGCGGTTACCCTGGCCGTCGTAGCGGCGGAAGCGGGTCGTGGAATTGTAGTTTCCGCCGTAACCCACGTAATAAAGCTGCAAGGGATCGTAGGTGCTGAATTTACCGGTGCGGGGGTGGTCGGGGTAAAAAAGGGTGTCCGGATGCTGCGGGTCACTCGCCATCCAAAAACAATTGAGATCCGAGACGCGGCCCGTCGATTGCAGGGTGACGTGAAAACGGATCAGGATCGGCCCGGTCAGTTTTTGGCGCAGCCACACCGTGCACCCGGCTTCGTCCTCAATGAGGAGCGTGTCGTCGTCGACCGTCACGCGTCCCCCGGGCTGTTGTTCCACCACCCACTCATCCAGACGGTGGGTGAAATCGGCGCGGTAAAGCAGTTCGGCGGGGCGGGCCACGGGCGCGGTTTCCCCCGCCGTGGACCACGAGGCCGTCAGCAGGGCAACCACCAGGGCGAAACAAATCGGGCGCATGGGGCAGTTTCGGTCGGTGGGGCGGTCGCTGGCAACCTCCGGTTGGCGGAGACGAACTGTCCGATCGCGCGGAGGCACCTTTGAATTCCTTTATGATGAAGATTAATCGCATGATAGCCACGTTGCTGGGCACGCTTGTGATCGCGGTGGCGCAGGTCCCGGCGCCTGATTTACCCGTCAATCCGGAGGCGACGCGCGGTGCCTTCAATCCGGCGTTGCCGACGGTGTTCATCGCCGGGGATTCGACGGCGGCGAAACACTCCGGCGATCCGATCCAGGGGTGGGGGGAACCGTTGGCCCGGTTGTTCGACGAGGAAAAAGTCAACGTGGTGAATCGGGCCCGGGGCGGACGGAGTAGTCGCACGTTCATCACGGAAGGCCTGTGGGAGGCGTTGGTAGCCGGCCTGAAGGCCGGCGATGTGGTGTTGATTCAATTCGGGCACAATGATGGCGGGGCGATCAATGCCGAGCCTCCCGGATCGACTCGGCCGCTGCGGGCCCGGGGATCGTTGCCGGGGCTGGGGAAGGAGACCGAGGCGATTGACAACGTCGTGACCCATCGAGCGGAAGTCGTGCGCACCTTTGGCAGTTACCTGCGACAGATGGTGAGGGAGGTGCAGGCCCGAGGCGCGTCGCCCGTCATCCTGTCGCCCACGGTGCGCATGATTTGGCAGGACGGACGCGTGGAACGCGGCACGGGGAATTATCGCGAATGGAGTCGGGACGTTGCGCAAGCGGCCGGGGTGCCGTTTGTGGATCTCACCCGGATTGTCGCCGACGCGTATCAGGAAGTCGGGGAGTCGGCGGTGGCAGGGCTGTTTGGACCGGATCACACGCACACCAATGCGGCGGGGGCGGAGTTTACCGCGATTCAGGTCGTCGCGGGGTTGAAGGGATTGAAGCACCTCGACGTGACACCGTGGTTGTCGGGGGAAGGCCGTGCGGTGCGGGCCGATCAGATCGGCTGGTTGAATCTTCCCGAACCGGCGAACGCGGAGTTGCCCTCGGTGGTTTTGATCGGCGATTCCACCGTCAGAAATGGCGGGGGAGACGGGGCGGGCGGCCAATGGGGGTGGGGGGAACCCTTGGCGCAGCAGTTGGATCCCGCGCGGATCAACGTGGTGAATCGAGCCATCGGGGGATTGAGCAGTCGCACGTTTCTCACCCAAGGGCACTGGGCGCGGGCGCTCACCTTGATCGGGCCGGGAGACTGGGTCGTGATGCAGTTCGGTCACAACGATCCGGCGCCGTTGAATGATGCGCATCGGGCGCGGGGCACGATCAAAGGCATGGGAGAAGAGGCGATCCCGGTGGATAATTTGATCACCGGGGAACGGGAAGTGGTGCACAGTTACGGGTGGTATTTGCGACGTTACATTCAGGACATTCGCGCCGCGGGGGCGACGCCGGTGGTCTGCACCCTGGTGCCGCGTAAAAAGTGGGCAGACGGCAGGGTGGGGCGCGACGGGGGCGGGTATGCCGGCTGGGCCCGTGCGGTGGCGGAAGCCGAAGGCGCGCCGTTGATTGACCTCAACGAGGCGGTGGCCCGACGCTACGAGGCCATGGGGGAGACCGCCGTCGAATCGCTGTTCGCCGATGCGCATACTCACACCAGTTGGGCGGGGGCGGAGCTCAACGCCACGATCGTGGCGGCGGCGCTCCGGGAGCTGCCGGATTTTCCGGAGCGCGTTGAGAACTAGCGCGTTTTTCGAAACCGAGTCGCCGACCCGAAATTGCTGTTCTGGGTTACAATTCCCACCGGGAGGCGGATTCCATGGCGCAGGACCTCGCCGCGACAGGCGGTCGTTTGATTGTGAATGCGGTCGTGACCACGCCGAGCAGCCCGCTACTGCTTTTTGCGGGTGGAGGTCTTTTTCGGCGCGGATTTCCGGGCGGACGTGCGCGAGGTTTTGACCACCGATTTTTTGCCCAACACCGTGGTGCCCTCGATCCAGCCCGCCGGAATGGTGGTCAGTGAAGGTTGATCGGGCGCTCCCATTTCATTGTGTAACAACTGGGCGGTGACTAGTTCGGTGGCGCGGGCTCCCAGTTGATCCGCCCGAAAATCAAGGGCGGCGCAGCCCGAGGGCGAACGCAGGGAATTAAGACAGACGAACGCGACATCCTCGGGAACCCGCGTGCCGGTGCTTCGTATCCACTTTAATCCTTCGCCTTCGTGTCCGATCACCACATCGGGTTGATGGGTTTCGAACCATTTGAGGATGGCCGCCCGGGTCACGTTGCCCACCAGCAGCGGCGGCACGGGATCGATGGACGGCAGGTAGGTCTGCAAGGCCGCAAACGCACCCTCCCAGCGGTATTGCAAGCGTTCATCCAGCGGCACCTCCATGAACAATCCCGGTCGGCGGTAACCGCGGCGGTGCAACTCCTGCAACAAGGCGACCATGGAGCGGTAGTGATCCGAGCAGACGCAGTGCAGGGGGGGGCGATCGATGAAATAGTCGACGTAGACGGCGGTGTAACGACTCCAGCTCAGGGCCGAAAAATCGGGAAATCCTTCCGCCGGGAGAATCACCAGCGCCTGGATGCCCCGGGTGTGCAGAATGGTGTCGAGCCGCTTCAGGGTCATGCCGTCCGGGCCGACATTGAATTTTTCCACCTTGAACCCGAGATCGGCCCCGCGGCGATGAATGCCGGTCATGAGGGCCTCGCTGTAGCGCACGGCGTGAATGGAGCGATTCGGGGCGATGATTTCGACCGCCCCGATGACCCCGCGAAACTCCTGGCCGCTGGAACGTCGCAACAGGGACATGACGGTGCCGGTGAGGGGATTGCGTTGATAACCGACGGCGGCGGCGGCTTCGCGCACGCGACGAACGGTTTCCGCCTTCACGCGGGGGGAATCCCGCAGGGCATCGGACACGGTGGTGCGGGAGAGTCCCAGCAACTTGGCCAGGGTGCGTAACGTAGGGGTAGCCATATCAGACTGTCAGAATCAAATTCCCCGTTGGTGGACTCAACCTTGAATTTGGGTCGCTTCAAACTGTCAAAGTTTGCGTGCAGTGGAAGATGGAACGGCAATGGAGTGGGCTGATAGTCCCCTGCACCCGTTTCCCCGGCTTTGATGAATCCCTTGCTTGTTGCCTCCTGTCCTGTTCGTTCCGTTTCTGCGGTTGGCCCGGGGCGTGAAGGGGAATAGCGTGTGTCGCAGAGGTCCTTTCCTCCCCATGTGTCCGGTCGTCCCTTGATTTTCCATCCCCCCATGAAACCTGTTTCCCGTCGCCAATTTGTCCGCACGGCCGCTCTGGCCACGGCGGTCACCAAGTTTATTTCCCCGGCCCATGCCCAATCGAGTTCGTCCCGAGCGATGATGCCTCGCGCTTCGCAGGCGGGAGCGGCTCCGGTGCGGTGGTTGGACGGCACGCCCCCGCGGGCGTTCGGCGGCACCACGTGGGGCCTGTCGTGGCCGCAGGGGCAACATCGGGCTGACACCACCTTCGGGCTGAAATCAAAGCAGGGGGGCCCGCTGGCCGTGCAAACGTGGCCGCTCGCCACCTGGCCGGATGGGTCGCTGAAATGGACCGCTCACGCTGTGCCGGCGGACTTGCCGATGGCCGACCACTATGAAATTTCGGCGGGGCGCGCGAAGGTGCCGGAGCAGCCGTTGACGGTTCGGGAGACCGGACAGGACATCACCATCGATACGGGGGTGATCACGGCGCAAATTGCCAAGTCGGGCCCCGTGCTCGTGCCGCAGATTTCCCGCGGTGGCTCCCCGGTCGTGAGCAACGGAAGGCTGGTCTGTCTCTTGGAGGATCGTCGCGAAGCCGGGGTGACGCGCGAACAGGCGTTTGCAGGGGAAATAGATGCCGTGACGTTGGAGCAGGCGGGGCCGGTGCGGGCGGTGGTGAAAATCGAGGGACGCCACGCGGCCGGGGACCGACGGTGGTTGCCGTTCACGGTGCGGTTGTATTTTTACGTCGGCGGGGACCGGGTGCGGGCGATGCACACGATCATTTTTGATGGCGATCAAAACCAGGATTTCATCAAGGGACTGGGGCTGCGTTTTGATGTGCCGATGAGGGGGGAGCTGCATGATCGCCACGTTCGGTTTGCCGGGCAGGACGACGGGCTGTTCGGGGAAGCGGTTCGGGGCATCACGGGACTGCGGCGGTATCCGGGACGCGAGGTTTCGGCGGCGCAGATCGCGGGAGAGGCCACGCCCCCGCTGGCGGAGTGGGATCAACGGGTGGCGACCCGGTTGGACTACATTGCCGCCTACGACGAGTGGACTTTGGCGCAACCGAACGCGGACGGATTCCAAATTAGAAAGCGCACTCAAGCGGGCTACACGTGGCTGACCTCGGCGCAAGGTCAGCGTGCCGGGGGCTACGGTTACGTGGGCACGCCGAGGGGAGGACTCGGCTTCGGGTTGCGCAATTTTTGGCAGAGCTATCCGGCGCAGTTCGATATCCGCGGAGCCACCACCGAAACGGCGACCGTGACGGTTTGGATGTGGTCACCGGAGGCCCCGGCCATGGATCTGCGCTCCTATCACGACGGCCTCGGTCAGGACACTTACGCCAAGCAATACAACGGGGGGCTGGAAATCACTTACGAGGATTACGAGCCCGGGTTCGACACTCCGATGGGCGTCGCCCGCACGAGTGAATTGTTCTTTGACGTCTGTGCGGCCACCCCGTCGCGGGAACGACTGGCCGCCCTGGCGGAGGCGACGCGCACGCCCGCGGTGTTGACCACGACCCCGGAGCACCTGAGTGCCAGTGGCGTGTTTGGCGGAGCGGACATCTGGCAGCCGGTGGATCGCGCCGACCCCGTGCGCGCCGGAATCGAGGATGACCTCGACTGGCAGTTTGCCTTCTACCATGACCAGCAGGAGCAACGCCGTTGGTATGGGTATTGGAATTATGGTGACGTCATGCACACCTATGATGCCGAGCGCCACGAATGGCGTTACGATGTCGGGGGGTTTGCCTGGGACAACTCGGAACTTTCGACGGATATCTGGTTGTGGTTGCAGTTTCTGCGCAGTGGACGGTCGGATGTGTTTCGGTTCGCCGAAGCCATGACACGCCACACCGGCGAAGTGGACGTGCATCATGTGGGGCGGTTTGCGCCGCTCGGTTCACGGCACAACGTGCTGCACTGGGGCTGCAGCGCGAAGCAGTTGCGCATCAGCACCGCGGTGAATCGACGTTATTATTACTACCTCACGGGCGACGAACGGGTCGGGGATTTGATGCGGGCCCAGATCGAAGCCGGCCGGGCGCTGTTGCGCGTGCCGCCCACGCGGAAACTGGCGTCGGCGGAGAATGCCGGTGATCTGGCCCGGGCGGCGTCGACCGACACCCAAAACGTCGGTCTCGGTTTCGGCACCGACTGGGGCTCACTCGCCGGTGCGTGGCTGACCGAATGGGAGCGGACGGGCAGTGAATTGATGCGCACGCGTTTGCTCAACGGCATGCGCACGATCGGGGCGCAGCCGCACGGGTTTTTCAGTTCGGATGTCACCATGAATCTGGATACCGGTGAATTTTCCATCGCGCCGCCGGACAAGGTGGGGTTGTCCCATCTCAACGCCGTCTTCGGTCTGGTGGAAGTGTGTGCGGAGTTGCTGCAGTTGTTTGACGTGCCGGAGTTTCGTCAGGCGTGGTTGGACTACTGCGAACTTTACAGCGCGGATCGGGCGACGCAGGAGGCAAGGATTGGTCGCTCGTTCAGCAATAACAGTCTGCGCCAGGCGCATGCCCGGTTGACCGCTTTTGCCGCCGCCAAACTGGGACGGAACGATCTGGCGGCCCGCGCCTGGGATGAATTCAAAGGCAACAACCGCTGGGAAACGTTGGACCTGCAGCGGAAAACCATCACCGGGCCGGAGGTGCTGCGTCCCGTCGAAGAAGCGGACGGCGTTTCGACCAATGGCACCAACCAATGGAGTCTGGCGGCGATTCAGTGCATGGCGCTGGTGGGCGATACGTGGCCGGAGAAGTAACCAAAATCGGAATACGGGAATGGCCCGCCCGCTTCCCGCGCGGGGCGCGGCCGGCTCAGGGCTCCAACCCGAGCGGTGCGTGATCAAAGGTCACGTCGGTCGCGTGGATCCGCACGTTGTCCCCGCGCTCGAAGTCCGGCTGATCAAAGGTCAGGTGCACATTTTCGAGCACAAACGGCGCGAGATCGTCTCCGGCGTTGCCCACAATCCGACCCGGTCGGCCGTAGTGACCGGATACGTTGCGCAGGGTGATGCCGTCGACCTGGCGCGACGGTGCCGGATGCCCCTGCAAATCAAAAAACTGGCGCCAGGGGTTGATGTCGAACAGGCGGCCGTGTCCGTCGAGGGTGATGTTTTCGTAGAGAATATTGGAGTAGTGCTGCGTCGTGTCGGGGCGGAGTTTGAGGCGCACAAGGTTGATGTCGCCCCGCACGACGCAGTTGCGCACGACAACATTGCGCACAACGGTCGCTTCGCTGCCGCAGGTCAGGACGCCGTGGCCGGCGAGGAAGGTGCAGTTTTCGACCAGAATGTTCTCGACCGGGGGACTCGACTCATCGCGATCCGCCAGCGGACCCTTGGTGCCCTTCAGGGCGATGCAATCGTCGTTCACGGCGAAGGTGCAGCCCCGGATCGTGACGTTCTGGCAGCTGTCGATGTCGATCCCGTCACTGCTGGGCGCTTTCACGGGGGCTTCGCTGCCCGGGGCCGACAAATGCAGGTTTTCGATAAGGACTTCGCGGCAGCGGTAGAGATGCAGATTCCAGAAACCGGAATCCTTGAATTGCACCCCGCTCACCGTCACGTTGGTGCAGCGGTCGATAAACACGAGGCGGGGACGTTCGACTTCGAGATTGGTGCAGTGCGGATTGAGTTTTCGGCGGTCCCAAAAGGCGGTCCAGAACGTCAGTCCATTGCCGTCCAGGCGGCCGGGGCCGGTGATGCGCAGCCCGTCGATGTGGGAGGCGTTTAACAGCGCGACCCGCCACTTGGGAAAATGGCCTTCGATCCGCGTGCGACGTTTCGGGTAGTCGGCGAGGTTGTCGGAGCCGAGCAGCACGGCGTCGGCCGCCAGATGAAATTCAACGCCTTGCCGCAGAAACAAGGAGCCGCTGAGAAATTTGCCGGCGGGGACAACCAGTCGGCCACCGCCGGCCTCCGCCGTGGCATCGATGGCGGCTTGGATGGCCTGGGTGTTGAGGGTTTTGCCGTCGCCGCGGGCCCCGAAGTCGGTGACGTTGAAATCAACGGCGCGCACGGGGGATACGCTGAGTAAAAGTCCGAGCGCCAGGGCGGGAAGGCGGAGGAGGGGAGTCAGGAGAATGTGAATACGAAGGCGAAGGGGGGGCATGCGATGACCTTGGGCGGGGCCTAGAATGGCGCAACGGCGGAGGAGTTCGGACAGATGGAATCGGATCGGGTCCGACTCGGGCGGGTGACGTAAAACGGGCGGTCGGCGGCGTTGGACCGGCAGGCTATTGCGGTGCTTTGAAATTAAACTCGATCGGGATCCGGGCCAGGGCGTCGACCACTTTTCCGTCGC
>CAXBOL010000067.1:0-11411 GCA_963977295.1 uncultured Opitutaceae bacterium | reverse complement strand
TGGAACTGGAGCTGTCTGAATTGATGATTGAGACGCCGGCTAAACCGGGGCTCACGTGGTCGGAGGACCTTGCGCATTATCACCGGGTTGATGGTGGTGGGGTGGATCAGGTGCGACTGCCGATCAGATTGCTGACGCTGAATCGGGAACTGGCGATTTGGGCTGCTCCGGTGGAGCTTTTTTGCGAAGTGTCCAACGAGATTCGGGAACGCTCACCGTTTCCCTTCACCTTCTATTACGGCTACACCAACGGCTGGTTGGGCTACCTCATGACGGACGAGGAACGCGAGTTTGGCGGCTACGAACTGAGGGTTTCTCCCTTCGCGCCTGGTGCCGACGAGAACGTGAAACAAGCGCTGCTCTCCGCCTTGTCTCAGTAGCTTATTGACCGGTTTCACAACTGACCAAAAC
Organism: uncultured Opitutaceae bacterium; assembly: GCA_963977295.1. Classification (GTDB taxonomy): domain Bacteria; phylum Verrucomicrobiota; class Verrucomicrobiia; order Opitutales; family Opitutaceae; genus Actomonas. The sequence continues at coordinate 11,000 of CAXBOL010000067.1, read as the reverse complement.
CCCTCCCCCTATGCTTCAAAATCGCTCGTCCGGACAAGAAACGCCGTTTATCAGACTCGGAATTTTCAAGCTAAGGCTGCCCTTTGTGCACTACCGGTTTGAGTGGCCGGACTACGTGCAAGGGTTATTGATGTGCGCGGTCGATCTGGCCGCAATTCCCTTGATGGTCGAATTGTTGGGCATGCCCTTTCAGATCGCGTTGGCGGTGGTGATGTTGAACGGGCTGTTTTACCTCATTCACCATCTTTTGGGAGACCCCGTCGTGCCGGGGTGGATCACGCCGGCGATTCCGTTAATCATGGCGTATTGCTCGCAGTTTCCGGAAGGTGAGCAACGGGTCTTTGCGTTGGTGGCGTTTCAACTGACGCTGGGCGTTTTTGCGATTCTACTCGGTTCCACCGGTATGGCGCGAAAGTTGGTGGGGTTGATTCCCCCGGCGATCAAATCCGGAGTGATCATGGGAGCAGGGCTTGCCGCAATCATGGCGGTATTCAAGGTGGGAGGACGGTTTGATTCTTATCCCGTCAGTATCACGGTGTGTGTGGGCGCGGCGTTTTACCTCATTTTCTCCCGCCACTTTCAGGAACTGAAATCCAAATACCATTGGGCGGTGATTGTGTCCAAGCTTGGGGTGTTTCCGGTTATTCTGCTCGCCTTGTTTCTCGCTCCGTTGGTGGGGGAGGTGGAATGGTCCCAGATTGAGTGGGGGATCAGCAAACCGGACTTCTGGGGGCTTTGGCAGAACTACACCGTGTTTGGATTGGGTTTCCCGCCGGTGATGATGTTTGTCACGGCGATCCCGACGGTCCTGGCCACTTACATCGTGTTATTTGGTGACGTGTTGCAGAGCAAAGCGATCATCGCGGAAGGGGAGCACCTACGACCCGACGAAAAGATCGATTACAACCCGGACCGATCCCATCTGCTTTTTGGCGCCCGGAATTTCTTTATGAGTATTTTGGGCCCTGACATCACGATGTGCGGACCACTGTGGGCGGCGATGCAGGTCGTGGTGGTGGAGCGCTTCAAGGAAGGGCGCAAAGCGATGGATTCGATCTTTGGGGGATCAGGATCGTTCCGTTGGGGGACTAACACGGGACTGCTGTTGTTGCCGATCGTATCGCTGTTGCAGCCCATTCTGGGCATTGCCCTCGCCTTGACGCTGTTGATTCAGGGTTACGTGAGCGTGCGCATTGGCGTAACGGAATCGCGTTGTCAGCGGGATCTTGGCATCGCGGGCATCATCGCCGCGGTATTGGCGATCAAAGGAGCCGCCTGGGCCTTTGGCGTGGGTATCGTGCTCTGCGTCCTCATCCACGGCCGGAAATTCCTCGTGGGGGAAGTGGACGACACCTTCGGTCGGAAGTGAGTTGAAGTGACTGCGAATGGCCCAATTTTGGTCATGAGAATATAGTGTCAGCGGTTGAGTGCTAAGGTGTAGCGTTTGGCGGGGACTTTTGGCACACTGGCCGAAGTGTTTAATTGCCTCTCGTGAAGCCTGCGCCAGATGGTCCGATTCTGGGCCAATGTTCCCGACGCGTTTCGCGAGCCCACCCACTCAAACCTACCTCAATTTATGTCCGATCTACGCTTAAAGGGATTAGTCGCTGTCGTCACCGGAGCCGCCTCTGGGTTTGGCGAGTGCATCAGTCAGGAATACGCCAAACGTGGCGCCAAAGTGGTCGTGGCCGATCTCGATTTGGCCAAAGCCACGACGGTCGCGAATGCGTTGGTGGCGAAGGGGCACGAGGCCTTGGCCTGCGAAGTTGATGTCGCCAGCTCTGACGCCATGAAGGCATTGGTCGCGGCGGCTGTGGCAAAATTCGGTCGCATTGATGTCTGGGTCAATAATGCCGGCATGAGTCATGCGAATCGTCCCATGCTGGAGATCGACGAAGCCTTCTTTGATCGGCTCTACCAAGTGAATGTGAAGAGCATCTACCTGTCGGCCATCCATTGCGTGCCGGTGTTTCGCCAGCAGGGCAGTGGGTGTTTCATCAACATTGGTTCCACGGCGGCGGTGCGGCCGCGGCCGGGTCTCTCCTGGTATAACGGATCGAAAGGGGCGGTGACGCTGCTGACCAAGTCCTTTGCCGTGGAGCTGGCGCCCGACAAAATCCGGGCCAACTCCATCAATCCGGCCATCGCGGACACGCCTTTGTTGACCACCTTTATGGGCAAGGATGACACCCCGGAGAATCGGAAACAATTTCTGGCCAGCATCCCGCTCGGTCGACTGTGTCAGCCGCGCGATGTGGCCAATGCGGCGGTATTTTTCGCCGATCCCGCTTCGGACTATGTCACGGGCGTGTGCATGGAAGTGGACGGCGGTCGCTGTATCTAAACCCGAATCGCTCCGCGCGCTTTCCAGCCCTGTTGAATCCCGCTTTTCCTTGAGATGTTAAAAGATCATTATCCCTTCTATTTGGCTAATAAACCCGACTATCGGAACACCGATTTGGAGGTGACTGACAAGTATACCGGGAAAGTCGTCTGCCATGTGGCGATGGCGAATCGTGAGGTTATCGATCAAGCCATTGCCGCCGCGGTGAAAGCGGAAACGGCAATGCGCCGACTGCGGCCTTACGAGCGCAAAGCAGTGCTGCAACATTGCGTGAAACGGTTTCGCGAACGCCAAGATGAGTTGGCGGAGGCGCTGTGTATCGAGGCCGGCAAACCCATCGCGGCGAGTCAGGGTGAGGTGCTGCGCTTGATCGACACGTTTGAGATCGCGGCCGAAGAGTCGGTGCGCATGGGAGGCGAGTTGATGAACCTCGAAATCTCGAATCGCTCCAAGGGTTACCGGGGCATGTTCCAGCGGGTGCCGGTGGGCGCCTGTTCGTTTATCTCTCCCTTCAATTTCCCGTTGAACCTGGCCGCGCACAAGATCGCTCCGGCGATTGCCGCAGGGTGTCCTTTCGTATTGAAGCCCGCCAGTCGCACGCCACTGGGCGCGTTGATCATTGGCGAGATTCTGGCGGAAACGGATCTACCAGCAGGCGCGTTTTCAATTCTGCCCTGTCACCGGGACGGGGCGGATTTGTTTACCACGGATGACCGCCTCAAGCTGCTCAGTTTTACCGGTTCCCCCGATGTGGGCTGGGCCCTCAAGGCTCAGGCAGGCAAAAAGAAGGTCGTGCTAGAATTGGGCGGCAACGCGGCGTGCATCGTGGAGCCGGATTGGGCGGATCTGGACGATGCCGTGGCACGGATCGTGTTTGGCGCGTTTTACCAATCGGGTCAGAGCTGTATCAGCGTGCAGCGCATCATGATTCATCGGTCGATCTATGACGACGTGCGCAACCGGTTGCTGAAAGCGACGAAGGCGTTGGTCACGGGGAACCCCAAAGATAAAGCGACCTTTGTGGGTCCCATGATTTCAGAGGGCGAGGCCAGTCGATTGCAGGAATGGATTGATCAGGCGGTGGCCGCAGGTGCGACGGTGTTGTGCGGTGGTCAACGTGAGGGCACGTTGTTGCCGGCGACGCTGCTGGAAAACGTGCCGACCGGCGCGGCGGTGGAGGTCGAGGAAGCATTCGGCCCGGTCGCGATCCTTTCCGCCTATGACAATTTTGAAGACGCATTGTCGCAGACCAACGACAGCACCTTTGGTTTGCAGGCGGGGGTATTCACCCGTGACCTTTATAAAATGCAGTTGGCGTGGAATGAATTGGAAGTTGGCGGGGTCATTATCGGCGACGTGCCATCCTGGCGGGTCGATCACATGCCCTACGGTGGGGTGAAAGACAGTGGGTTGGGCCGGGAAGGCGTTCGTTTCGCGATGGAAGATATGACAGAAATTCGCAATTTGGTGATCCGCACTCCTGAAACTCTATGATTATTCCCATTCTGAGACTCATTACTCGAGGTGGCGTAGTTTTGGCCGGTCTCATTGGGGGAGGAGCGGTGTTGACCGCCACGGTTCCGCAATCACGGCCCAACGTGTTGTTCATCTCATTGGATGACTTTGGTCCCTATTTGAAGGGTTACGGCAAGGAACAGATCATTGCCCCCAACATGGATCGTCTGATGGCGCGATCGATGCGGTTTGATCGGGCGTATTGTCAGATGGCGATTTGCAACACCTCGCGGGCCAGTTTAATGACGGGATTGCGGCCGGATACGATCGGGGTCTACGACTTGGCCACCCATTTTCGGGAGAGAGTTCCCAACGTCGTTACCCTGCCTCAGCATTTCAAGAACCACGGGTATCACACGCAGGCGGTGGGCAAAAACTTCCACCCGGCGTTTGCATTTCACGCCGACGTGGACGGACAACCCAATCTGGATGATCCCGAGTCGTGGTCGGCCCCGCTCTGGTTGCCCGGACCTCCTCGTTATTACCACACGGAGTCGGGAATTGAAGATGCGAAAAAGGTCTTCGCCCGAACACGCATGCGAGCGGATGAAACTTCGGACGACTGGGAAAAATATGTTATTCGTGGCTTTGCCACCGAAGCGCCAGAGGTCTCCGAAGATGAACTATACGACGGGCAGGTCACCAATCGCGCCCTTGCGGTGATGAGGGAACTGGCAACGCGACAGAAGGCGTCCACCGCCGACGAAGCCCAGCCGTTTTTCCTAGGCGTGGGATTTCTCAAACCGCATATGCCGTTTATCGCCCCCAAGAAGTATTGGGATCTTTACGACCGAAACGATATCAAGATCGCGGAAAACAATTTCCCTCCGCGTGACGCGCCACCAATCTCGTTGCAGGTGCATTGGCCTGAAGCGCGGGCGCAGTCCGACGTCCCCAACACCGGCGCGATTCTTCCCGAGCAGTCCAGGGAGCTGATCCACGGTTATTATGCGTGTATCAGCTACGTGGATGCGCTGATCGGACGTGTATTGGACGAACTCGACCGGTTGGGATTGCGGGATAATACGATCATCATGCTGTGGGGGGACCATGGGTTTTCTTTGGGGGAAAACAGCATGTGGGCGAAGCTGACGAATTTGGAAATGTCGACCCATGCTCCGATGATGATTGCCGTGCCGGACGGTCGGGGTGCGGGCCGGCACACCGACGCGTTGGTGGAGTTTGTCGACATGTATCCATCCTTGAGCGAACTGGCCGGCTTACCGATGCCATCGCACGTGGAGGGCACTAGTTTTGTGCCCCTTTTGACGAATCCGCAGCAACCGTGGAAGACCGCGGCATTCAGTCAGTATCTGCGGCCGATGATCAAAAACTATCGGGTGCACCCCCTGGCGATTGATACGCCCATGGGTTATCACGACTATCCCCCGACTCCGACCATGGGTTACTCCATGCGCACGGACCGGTATCGATTCACGCTTTGGCACGAGCAGGGAAATCCCGCGGAGGTGCGCGGGATCGAACTTTATGATCACCAATTGGATCCTGCGGAAAATGTAAATATTGCAGGGCAACCGGAGCAGGCGGAGTTGGTGGCGAAATTGACTCTACAATTGCAGGGGGGGTGGCGTGCCGCGTTGCCGCGCCGCTGAACTTCAATCTACGAAACAATCCATGATTATTAAAACTCCCCGATTTTTACTGCTTCTGGCGTTATTGGTGGCGGGTGAATTCGAAGGGAAATGTGAAGCGGCGGCAGGTGACTCCGACCGACCCAATATCTTGTGGCTGGTCGCGGAGGACATGAGTCAGAATTTGGGCAGTTACGGTGACCCGGACGCCGTGACCCCGACCCTGGATCGCTTGGCGGCGGACGGCGTGCGGTTCACTCGAGTATTCAGTGCGGCGGGGGTGTGTGCGCCGTCCCGCTCCAGTTTGATCACCGGTCTGTTTGCATCCTCCCTCGGTTCGCAACACATGCGCAGCCTTGCGACCTTGCCGGCTGCCGTTCGCACGCTGCCGCAAATTCTGCGGGAGGCGGGCTACTATTGTTCCAATAATTTCAAGGAGGATTACAATTTTGAATCCCCCTCGGGCATGTGGAATGACTCCAGTCGGCAGGCCCACTGGCGCAATCGTGCTCCCGGTCAACCCTTCTTCAGCGTGTTCAATTTCATGACCACCCATGAAAGCCGACTACGGTTCGACGAGGAAGCCTTTGCCAAATTGACGGCGAGTCTGACGCCGGACCAGCGTCACGATCCGGCTAAAGTGACGTTGCCAACGTGGTTGCCCGACACGCCGGAGGTGCGTCGCGAGTGGGCGCGGAATCACGATTTGATTTCGGCGATGGATCACCAGGTTAACCGACTGCTGGCGCAGTTGGAGGCTGATGGTCTGGCCGACGATACGATTGTGATGTTTTACACGGATCACGGCGCGGGTCTGCCTCGGGCCAAACAATTTAATTTTGAAGCGGGCTTGCAGGTGCCACTGATCGTGCATGCGCCGGAAAAGTGGCGTAGACTGATGGCCAAGGAATCGGGGAGGGTGGATCATCAGCTCGTGAGCTTGATTGATCTGATGCCCTCGGTCTTGGCGCTGCTGAATCTACCGATTCCCGAAGTGGTGCAGGGCCGGGATGTGCTGAGTGCCCGGGCTGGCGCGCCTAACGAATTTATCTACTCGATTCGTGATCGCATGGATGAACGGATCGACATGACCCGCACGGTGCGCGGAGATCGATTGAAGTATATTCGCAACGCCCTGCCGCACGTGCCCCATTTTCCGTGGTTGGATTACATGGATTTACTCGATACCTCCAAGGCGTTTCGCCGGTTGGCAGCTGCGGGGGAGCTGAAGCCGGGACTGGCCTTCTTCATGGCGCCGAGAAAACCACTGGAGGAACTTTATGATTTAAGCACGGATCCCGATGAGATGCACAATCTCGCGGGGGCCCCGGCCTATGCGAAAGCGTTGACCCGAATGCGTGACGCACATTTCGACTGGGCGCGCCGGACGCTAGACACGGGTTTTATTCCTGAGCAGATGCTGCGGGATTTTGCTGCGTCGAGCAGTGAATTTGACTACGCCCGCAGTGGTGCCTACGAGATCGAACGCTGCATCGCCACGGTGCGATTACTGGAACAGGGGGCGACGGCAGGGCCCGCGTTAATGGCGGCGCTGGCGGATTCGTATCCGCCGGTGAGATATTGGGCGGCCACGGGGCTGGTCACCTTGGGGCTGGAGGCGAATGTGCCGGGTCTCGGGGCGGCGTTGCGCAATGCACTCAAGGATGAGTACGCCGAAGTATCCATCGCCGCCGCAGAGGCACTGTGTAATCGCGGCGAGCCGTCGGCGGCCATGCCGGTGTTGGTGCACTGGTTGCACGATGATCGCGCGGAGACGCGACTAGCTGCCGCCAACGTCGTAGATCGGATCGACGCCCAGGCTCGTCCGATCATTGAAACGCTGCGGCAAGTCGCGGCGGAGGACTACGGGGAGTCGGGTTACGGGAGCATTTTTCTGATGGTGCAGTGGGTGCTGACGCGCGCCGTGCAGGAACTGGACGCGGCGGCGCCGCCGCCGCCGCCCGTTACTACGTCCGAGGGACCGTTGACGGCCGTCGGCGTGGCGAAGGTGGACATCACCCCCCCGATGAAGGTGCGGTTGCACGGGTTTCCCCGCGGCGTGCGCAAGACCAGTACCATCGCAGTGACGCAACGGATTTTCGCGAAAGCGATGGCGATTGGACGTGATGATGAGCACCCCGTGCTGTTGTTGACGACCGACCTGCTCGGCGTAAGCGACTCCATGGCGGATGCGCTGATGAAACGGTTGGCCAAAGCGGTGAACTTCACGGATCGATCGCGTCTGACCTTGACCGCCGCGCACAACCACAGCGCGCCGGCGATCAGTTCGGTGGCTCCATATGTGTTTAGGGTGCCACCTTCAGCCGAACATGCGGCGGAAATCGCGGCCTACGAGGCTTGGTTGATGGATCGTCTGGAGCAGGTTGCCATCGAGGCGTTGGCTAGTCGGCAACCGGCGCGCCTGGCTCACGCCACAGGGCAGGCGGGATTTGGCATGAATCGAAGATTGGTGTATAATGGGCAATGGGTCGATTTTGGAGATAATCCGAGTGGTCCGGTTGATCATGATTTTCCCGTGATGACGGTGCGTGATCCTGAAGGTAAATTGCGGGCGGTATGGTTCAGTTATGCGTGTCATGGGGTGTGTTGGCAGGCTCCGAGTGTGCATGGCGATTGGATGGGGGTGGCCCAGGAACGGATTGAAGCGGCGCACCCGGGTGCGGTTGCGATGGTGACCATCGGGTGTAGCGGAAACATCAATCCGCTGGATATATATTTTCGGGGTGAAGACCCCGTGGCTCCTGGGGAAGAAGCGGCTGCCGAGGTGGAGCGGTTATTGGGGCAGCCCATGCAGCCGCTGGTCGGGGTGCCGGCGGCACGATTTAGTCGATTCGATCTTCCGCTGCAGGACGCACCGGACTTGGCGGAGTGGGAAAAAGCCCAAGATTGGTTTAGCCGGACGATGGCGGATCGTCTGCGGCGGGGGGAGACTCTGGAGACCACGATTCCCTATGCGGTGCAGACCTGGACGTTCGGTGACGATTTGGCCGTCGTCTTTCTCGCCGGGGAAGTGCACGCACAGTATGGGCTGCGTTTGAAAGCGGAATTGGATGGAACCCGGATCTGGGTCAACTCGTATGCCAATGCCACCCCGGCTTATATTCCAGCGGCCGTCGAAATTCCTGAAGGCGGCTGGGAAGTGGACGGATCGCGGATCAATTATGGTGTGCCCGCCCGATTGGATCCTGCCGTCGAGGACCTTTTAATCGAGCACGTCAAGGCGATCGTGCCGACGGGATTCGAACAAGACTCATCCGCTGCTAGTTCCCGCTCAAAAACTCTTAAAAAATGATATCTACTCGTAATTCTCTTTCTTTCATTCGAGTTATCCCGCTGGTCTTGCTGTGGGTCTGTTCGCCCTCCTTTGCGGCGGATAAACCGGCGTCCGATGTCGCTTCGGAGACGGCACCTAAAAAGGATGATGAATGGTGGAAAAACAACGGACATCCGAAAGGCAAGTGGTGGCTGACCTATGCTGATTACGATGGAGATGCCGCCGATAAAATTTGGGAAACGGTGCCCATTCCGCCTTCGCCAGTGCTTTCGCCCGAAGAGGCCCTGAGCAGCTTCGTGCTGGATGAAAATTTTAAAATTCAAATAGTTGCAGCGGAGCCGCTGATCGTGCGGCCGGTGTTTCATCGGTTTGACGCGGCCGGCCGATTGTGGGTGGTGGAAATGCCTGGTTACATGCGCGACATCGACGGATCGGATGAGTCGGAACCTTCGGGACGTGTCTCGGTTTTGGAAGACACCGACGGGGATGGACGCATGGACAAATCGACCGTGTTTCTCGACGGCTTGGTGATGCCCCGTAGTCTCGCGCTGGTGCCGGGAGGCGTGTTGGTCGTGGAACCGCCAAATATTTGGTATGCCCGCGACGTGGATGGCGATTTGGTGGCGGACGACAAAACGCTGGTCGCCGAAAACTATGGCGAATACGGCAACCCGGAACACTCGGCCAACGGTTTGCTCTCGGCGATCGATAATTGGCTGTATTCGGCGAAGAGCGCGGTGCGGTTTCAATTTCGCGACGGAAAATTAAACGCGGAGGCCACGGCGTTTCGAGGCCAGTGGGGCATCTCGCAGGACAACGCAGGCCGACTGTATTACAACTACAACGCCTCGCCCTTGCACACGGATCTGGCCGCGACAGACTATTTGGTTTCGGCGCACGGCGTGGATCTGACCCAACGCCGTAACGTGCGCGGTGAGCAGCTCAACAACGTGGACCTAGCCGAGGACAAATCTCTGGTCCCCGCGCGAGTCACGCCGCTCGTGACGCTGGGGGCTTCGGATCTGCGACCGGATGGCACGTTGAAGAAGTTTTCGGCGGCGAGTTCACCGCACGTGTATCGGGCGGCGTTGTTCCCGGGCGACTACGCCCAGAGTGTGTTCATTTGTGATCCAGTGGGGAACCTTGTGATGCGCTACGTGATGCACGGCGATGGGCTGGATCGTCGGGCGGAACAAGTGGGCACGGGCCCGGAATTTCTGGCTTCGACCGACGAGCGCTTTCGGCCGGTGTTCATCGAAACCGGACCCGACGGCGCCCTTTATGTGGCCGACATGTATACGGGGATCATTGAACACAAAAAATATGTGACTGAATACCTGCGCAATCAGGTGCTCAGTCGCAACGTGGGCGGGTTTCTGGAAACGGGTCGCATTTATCGGATTTCGCCGCGTAACAAGACCGAGCCGAAACTCGTGCGGTTGAGTGACGCATCGCCTCGCGAATGGGTGGAGGCGTTGTCGTCAGACAACGGTTGGGTGCGTGACACCGCCCAACGCCTGTTGGTGGCACGGGAGGATTTGAGTGTCGTGCCGCAATTGCGCCAGCTGATTGGGACGGGGCTTAGTCCGCTTGGTCGGCTTCATGCCTTGTGGACCCTTTCCGGGTTAGGCCAAGTGGATGCTGCCAGCGTGGTCGCGGCGATGCAGGACGTGGATTCACAAATGAGAATTGCCGGACTTCGACTGGGCGAACCATTGGCGAAAGCAGGATTGGCCACTGTGGTCGAAGGCTTTGCTGGCTTGGCGAATGACTCCGACCCGGAAGTCCGGTTGCAATGGGTTTTGTCGGCGGGTCGACTGGCCACGCCGTGGACGGACCGATTGGTGCAAACGCAGCTGAGGGCGCACGCTGACAGTTGGTTGCCGCTGGCTGTGGCCGCCGGGTTGCGGTCACGGGAGGCCTCCTTCGTGCAGGCCACACTGAATGACCCGGATTGGCGAAAACAGTCCGCGACCAAAACGAATTTGATGGAGCAGTTGGGGGTGATGCTCATGACCTCGCGAGACTCCGCAGAAGTCGCCTCGGCCCTAGCGAGCTTGGAAAGCCAGCAGGCCTCGGATTGGCGGGTGGCTCGATTTGTGAAAGGTATGGCGATGGTTAGCGCAGGGAATGATGTCTTGTGGTTGCCCCGTGAGCCTCAAGTTCTGACTGCGTTGCAATCCTCGACCGATGAGACGTTGGTGAAAGCTGCTCAAACCCTGGCGGAAAGATTGACGTGGCCGAATGATGGTCG
>CAXBOL010000066.1:0-11422 GCA_963977295.1 uncultured Opitutaceae bacterium | reverse complement strand
GTGGGCGCGCAGTCTTGTGATTTCCACACATTGAAATCAGCCACTCCAGTCATGCCAATGAGGTGGTAGGGCTGAGCTCGGCCACCCAACAATTGCTCCACTTTTTCCAAGTCACTCTCGTCGAAAATAACGGCGTCGTAATCGGCTAATCCCCCGTTGAATTCGGGCACGGCAAACCGGTGTTCGCGCCGTCCGAACTGCATGTAGTGCTCCCACCCGCTGCGAAACCCGCCTTCGGCGACGCAGGCCGCCACATCGGGGAACTTTTCGAGGTAGGCTCGCTCATTGAACATGCTATCCAGGGTGCTCAGATACGGCCAAGCGGAGCCGGCATGAAAACGAACTGAGGCGTGAATGCTGGTGGAAAGTTCTTCCGGGCAATGGAAAACGTGCACGGTCGCGCCGAACATCGACAACTGAATGAGATGTTTGGCGAGGTTCTCGTGGTAGAACGGAATCAGGATTCGGTCCAAGTATGAGGCGTAAGCCGCAAACGGGTCGGTCAACAATCGCTCCGGTCGGTAGGTCTGTTTGAGCACTCGCAGCTCATGGGCGCTGTCGGCCCATTGGTGTCTCGCAGCGTGAACTTTTTCCCACACGGCTTCGAATTCGGTTTGATTCGAGTCCACGCGGGTTTGCTGCTCCTTGATTTGGGCGATCGCGGTGTCGCGGTCCGACTCGACCTGCTGTAAATACTCCTTGGTCTTGGCCATGGCCGACTCGAGCTCAGCAATTTGTCGTTCGAACGTCCGCCGAGTTTGCCGCAAGGCGCTGTCGCGCGCCTGAACGACAGACCAGAGGGACGATTCCGCCGAATCGGATTCGGTCGGGGAAGGAGAATTAGTCGGCATATCCAGCGAGAAGGTCTAATTCACGGAAGAGGGGTGACTCCGGGATTTCGTTGCGAGGTGAAGGTGGCACTCGAATTTCGGTCCAAGTGGCCGAAGCGGTGGGGCGGGGCAGGGGCGTATTCCCGGTCACTCTGGACTCGCCAGAAAATCGGTCGGAAAAATCCGGAGCGTGTGCCATCCCGAGCGCCTTACAGATCATCTCAAGTTGGGTGGCACTATCCCGAACAAAGTCTTCGAAAAAGAAGCGAGGGAGGTCGTGCGTTTGCCGGAGGAAAAGTCGGTATACCGAGGAAAAGTGTTCCATCGAAAGTTCGGCGCATTCGGGCACGTGGGTTTTGATCGAGGCAAAGACGGCCCGACTTCGTCTCAAAAAGACGATCTCTTTGCGAGCTTCGAGGGTGTGGTCGAGATAGAGGCGTTGTTCCAACCGCAAACTGGGCTCATCCAACCAAGGGGACAATCCCGCGAAGAAGTTGGGTCCACTCCAATCGCGAAGACAAAGTGTCTTGCCGGCCCGGTGGCTGAATTCAGCAATCTTTGCGATGACCTCCAGGTAGGGGAGTTTGGTCAAACCTTCGAGAGTGGCTTTATCAGGGATCAAATCGAACCAGTCCGCGGCTTGTTGGGCGGGATGAATTACGCTGCCGGCGGGATTTACCTCGCTGAGCACCACATTCTGGTCGTGGCAAAGCAGGCATTGGTTCAACAGCGTGCCGCCGGAACGAGGAAAACAGTAGTAGACCGAGATATTCATGCCAGTTTGGGCACCGGGCCTTGGGGATTGATGCTGAAGTCAACTTCGACCGTATCGAGCAGGTCGACAATGGCGTTAACCGGGAGGTCCGGCTCGTAATTTACCCGGAAATAGCAGGCATCGACCAGACGATGGGCGAAAAATTCCTTCCCTTCGCCATCGATACAGAGCACGCCCGCGTTGAGGAAGTAGGCACCGGGCAGGAGTCGACAAACGAAAGAGAATTTGACGCGGCAGCGGGTGCCGGCGGCGACTTCGGTTATGCGCTCATTGCTGGGGTGGGAGGCCATCCCGGCCAATTCGAGTCCGGTGGGGAGTTTAATCGACGCGCCGAACCGAACATGGGTCAGCGGCGCGCTGAATGTGACATAGTAGTGGTAGGAGTAGGTGCAGCCTCGGGTGAGATGGTTCACGCGTTGACCGGACTCGTTTTCAATCCAAGGGGGCGAGATTTCAGCGCCGACCGAGTCGTAGGCGTGGACGGCTCCGTCGTGTTTCATCTCGCCGAAATAGGATTCGTCCTGCGGGTCGATGAGATTTTCGACGGTGGTTTCCCATTGAGCCGGCATCAGTTCGGGCACGACCTGGCCGCCTTGGTTTTCGTTAGCTATGTTGGCTCGAGAGTCGCCTGCGCCGTAGATTTGGCGGTGATACTCGTTGACCACGAGCTTGGGTTTGCCCTCACAGGACACGCGGCCTTTGACCAATAGCATGGCGTGATCGCACAATTCGACGACCTGAGGAGCGGCGTGGGAAACGAACAGCAGAGACGTGCCGGCCTTCTTGAGCATATCCAACCGGCGGAAGCACTTGCGTTGGAACGACTCGTCGCCGACGGCCAAGGCCTCGTCGACAATCAATACCTCGGGATCAACCGCAGTTTGCACGGCGAACGCAAGACGCACGACCATACCACTGCTGTAGGTTTTTACAGGTTGATCAATGAACTCCCCGATGTCGGCGAAATCGAGAATCTGGTCCAATCGGTCGGTGGTTTGCTTCCGGTTGAGCCCGAGCAAGGCCGCATTGAGAAAAACGTTTTCCAAGCCGGTGAACTCCGGATTGAAGCCGCTGCCGAGCTCGAGCAGGGCTCCAATTCGGCCCCAGGTGGCGGCGGTGCCCCGGGTGGGCTGAAGAGTTCCGGCGATGATTTGCAGTAAGGTCGATTTCCCCGACCCGTTTCGCCCCATGATACCGAGACTTTGGCCAGGAAAGAGCCGCAGGGAAACGTCCTCCAGGGCATAAAAGTCGTGATAATACGCTTTGGCTTTGGCCTGCAGTCGACTTTCGCGATTTTTTCGCCCTGTGGATATCCGCGTCAAGGACTCGACCAAAGGCCACTGGAGCCTGGCCGCTGGGGTGGTCCAGATGCGGTATGATTTTGAGACCCCTTGGACCTCGACTACGGGTGAATCTTTCATCGATCAAATCACATCGGCGAAGGCCGACTTGGTTTTGAGAAATATACGATGGCCTATCCAAGCGATAAGCCCGCATGAGCCATAGATGTAGGCGAGTTCGCGAGGGGGGACTGGCATACCCCACAGCAGGGTATTGCGGGAAATCTCCACCACGAGCAGTAAGGGGTTAAGCTTCATGATCCACGCCACTTGTTCGGGAATGAGGCTGGCGGGATAAAAAATCGCGGAAGCAAACATAAGGGCCATGGTGGCGAATTGGGTGATTTGGGTCAGATCTCGAAAGAAGACTCCCAACGCCGAGGCCGCCCAACTAATTCCCAACGCCATGAATGCCATGGGAACGATGAATACCGGAAGCCAAAGAATGGACCACGCTAACCCATTGCCAAAGAATACAATACCAATCACGATGAGCACCAGGCTGATTGCGAGGTGAAAGGTTGCAGCCAAAACTTGGGCGACGGGAAGGATTTCCAGGGGGAAAAGGACCTTTTTGACCAAATTGGGGTTTGAGATGATCAACAAAGGGGCGATGCCAATAACTTCGGCCAAATAGTGGAAGATACTCAGGCCGAGGAACACGCCGAGGGCATAATCCATGCGAGTTTCGTTTGGCACGACCTTGAATGATCCGCCGAAGATGAAACCGAACACGCCCACGTAGAGGACAAGCAGTAGGAGCGGACTCACAATTGACCACGTAAACCCCAAGGCACTTCCCTTGTGCTTCATCTCCACGTTTCGTAACGTGAACTGCATTAAAAGGTCACGGTGATGCCAAATTCCCTTGGGTGCAGTGTTTGAATTGCGGTTCGAATTTTCCATCCAGTCAGTCCGCTCACAACGACGAGTGCGGTTTTTTGAGTAAAGACTTTTCCATATTCGCGCCGGAGTAGAGGCATTCCGCCACCAGCTGGTCATAGATTGAGCTTGCGTGCCGTCTTGTGGGTATGCCGTTGTCCGTGGTCAGCTCGGCAATTTATTTAGCCTTAATTTTCTGCTAACTGTCTCAGTAACCGATGTCGTCTTTTTCTAGATTCCTGAACCGCCGTTTGATCCTCGGCACTTTTATTTTTTATTCGATCGGGTTGTCCGCGACTGTCGCACAATCGCGGGTGGGTGTGCCGGAGGCCCAGCTGCCCCAGCTGGATCGTTTGATTGATCAAGCCATCGAGCAGTCCCCGCGGATGTTGATTCGCAATGCCAATGCGGCGGCGTCCGAGGCTGATTTGCTCACGGCAAAGGCTGCTCGTCTGCCTAGCGTCGGTGGGAGCGCTAGTTGGGTGCAGTCGCGAGAGGATCGCGGTGACTTCTCCGTCGGAGCGATCGGGGCAGACAAACTTTATTACAATTTTTCGATCAACCAACCGCTCTATCAATGGGGGAACATCACGCGCAGCATTAAGAGTGCAGAGATCCGCTTACTGATGGACGAAGGGCGGACGCGGCAAGCCTACCTGATGTTGGCCAATGAAGTGCGTTTGAACTACCTGAGCCTGATTCGGCAACGGCGTAATTTGGAAAGTGTGCGATTCAACCTGAAACTGGCCAACGAGAAGTTGACTCAGGATCGCGAGAAGCGGGCCCAAAACATCGTTTCTGATGCAGATGTGTTCCAATCTGAGCTGAATCAACAGCGGGCCGAATACATGGCTATTTTAGGCGAGGATTCATTTATTCGCTTCAGCGAAGTGCTGGCGCGACTCTCCGGGACCGAACCTCTCAGTGAATCCGAAGTCCCGCTCGAGTATCCCGCCCCCCAGATTCGGGAAGACGCGCCGATAATCATCTCTTTATTAGCGCATTTCATGAGGGATGAAATGCCGACCAACACGGACTTGGAGTTGGCGTTGCAACAATTGGAGATCAACAAAAACGACTTGCACCGGGAAAAAACGGCGCTCCGTCCCAGTTTCTCTTTGATCGCCGGAGCGAGTCTCGATGAGCAATCGTATGATTTGAACGTCGCTAATAAATACGAAGTTCAGTCGTTGTATGCCGGAGTGAGTATGTATTGGAATATCTTTAACGGCTTCGCGAACAAAGGCCGAGTTCGTTCCACCCTGGCGCGGATGCGGGCAGCGGAGACTGAGGTGGAAACCAAGCGGGCGGAACTCATTACCAATGCCCAAAGTTATGGTCGGCAATTCAAAGGACTGGCCTTGGCCATCGTGATTACCGACCGGGAATTGGATTCCGCTAAAAATGGTCTGGTCGATATGAGTGAGCGCATGAAGCGTGGTGAAGCCTCTCAAGCCCAAGTCGACGCGGCGCAGGGACAACTCCACTCCGCCTATGGGCGGGCGCTGGCCGAGCGAGGAAACTACTGGGAAAAATTAGGTGATCTCCTATCTTTGATTGAAGCGGATCCTGTCTTAAACCGGGTGCGTCTTTAAGCGCTTATGAAAAAAGTTGTAGCAGTCATTGTCCTAATCGCGATCGCGGTTGTCGTGTATCTTACCGGGAGTCGCCCGGAGGCGACGACTCGTGCGGCTTGGCGGGGCAAAGCGGTGCGTGCGGTGCCCGGTAGCATTATCGTCACGGCGGAGTATCAGATGAACCTGAAGAGCGAAGTGGGCGGCCGGGTGGTGGCTTCAGAGCTCGATCCGGGGGCCGAGTTCGGCGCGTTTGATTTCTTAGTCCAAATCGATTCGACCGATCTGGAATTGGAGATTCAGCGCATCGAAAACGATTACGAAGCCGCCAAAGCGAAAATCGAAGTAGGGTCGGCTATCGAGCTGGACCTCGCCACCGCCAAAGAATCATTGGCCGCGGCGTTTCGCTTGATGAAATCGGGCAATATGTCGGAAACCGCTTACCGCCAACAGGAGCGTGAGGTGCAGCAAATCGAGCAAAAGCTGAAACGCGAAACCGTGGATCAACAGCAGGCGCTGGCGACTTACGAAAATACGCTGGCTTTGCGCCGCCGGGAATTGGCCAAGATGACAATTTCGGCTCCGTTCGAATGTGTGGTTTCCGAGGTTTATGCGCGTCCGGGCGATCTGATCGGCTCGAATTCTCCTATTGCTCTGCTGATTTCCACCAGCCGCACCGTGGAGGCACGCATTAGCGAAGAAAATTTTTCCAACATCCGTTTGGGTCAAACGGCGTCGGTGCGCTTGCTCGGCTATGGCAATGAGCAGTTTAATGCCAAGGTTTCCAAGATTCTCCCTGCCGCTGACGCCCAAACCCGTCGCTACACGATTCATCTCGACGTGGCGATTGACCAAACCCGATTGGTGCCGGGGCTGACCGGAGAGGTGAGCATCATCACGGCGGAACGGGACAACACCGTGCTGATCCCACGGCGGGCCTTGATCGGCGACAAAGTGATGGTCGTTGTGGATGGCGTGGTGGAGGTGCGAACGGTTGAAAAAGGCTATGAAAGCCTCAACGAAGTCGAAATTCTGTCCGGACTTGAAAGTGGTGATCTGGTCATCACGGAGGAGTTGGATTTGTTTCGGGATGGTGAACGGGTGAACACCGCGGAGAAGAGCTAAGTCCTTCTGATGTCTCCCAATTTTCGGATCGCGTTTCGGTTTTTGACGGCGAAAAAGCGCGCCATGTTCATGAGCCTGTCGTGCATCGTGCTCGGGGTAGGCCTGTTCATCATCACTCAAGCCACCACGAGCGGGTTTGAGAAATTCTTCATCCGCACGATTCTCGGCACCAACGGAGCGATTCGGATCTCGGACAAGATGCAGGACACGATGGGACTGATGTATGCCGGGGGCACTGATCCCGGCGAAACCAGCATGTTGATTTCCAATCGCGAGAATCGGAAATACATCGAAGGCATTGATGAGCCAAAACTACTGATCAAAGCGCTGGAGCCGTTCGCCAACGTTGCGGCGGTGTCGCAAGTGGTTACGGGTTCGGTCACTGCGGAAAGTGCGTTCAAGGACGAAGACGCCAAGATTTACGGCATCGAACTCGACGATCACATCGCGGTATCGGATTTGGAGCATCAGATCATCGAGGGAGATCTGGCTGAGTATCGCGTGTCTCCGCTGGGTATAATCATCGGCAGCGGTCTGGCGATTCGCTTGCGGGTGGAACCGGGCGATTCACTGTCGCTCCAGACCCGGGAACAAAATCGGCGCTACCCTATTTGCGCGATATACGAAACCGGAGTGGCGGACATCGATCGGGAGCGCATCTACATGCACCTTGGTGAGGCGCGCTCGCTTCTGAAAAAAATCAGTGGCGCGTCGTTTCTACAGGTTGGGTTGATCGACCCCAAGCGCGCCCCCGCCGACGCCCTCTTGATGGAGGAAACTCTACGCCACAGCGCAACGAGTTGGCAGGAGCGGGAGAAGACCTGGTTGGAGGTTTTCCGCGCTTTACGAATTTCCAGTGCCATCACGGTCTCGGTGTTCACCTTGATCGCTGGTTTAGCCATGTTTAACACGCTGGCGATGATCGTGATGGAGAAGACCAAGGACATTGCGATTTTGCGTTCGATGGGCTACACGCGGGACGATATTTTGCAGATCTTCTTATGGCAGTCGGTGATCGTGCTCGTGATTGGCACGGTGTTGGGATGCGCGTTGGGGGCGCTGGGCACGTTTGGGATTTCCAAAGTTCCGGTGAATATCACGGGCATTTTTGCGACGAAAACGTTTATCGTGGATGGCTCGATTTGGCATTATGTTGCCGCGGTCGGAACCGCCATCGTGATGGTGATGTTGGCGAGTTTGGTGCCGGCTCGTCGGGCGGCCCGACTCGAACCGGGTGATGTTATTCGGGGGACCGCTCAATGAGTAAGGACGAGTCATCAGATATCGTGCTGAAGTGCGAAGGATTGCATCGCTACCTAGGGCAGGGGGAAGGGCGCGTGCATGTGTTGCGGGGCGTTTCATTCGAGGCTCGCAAAGGGCACGTTTACGCCATCGTGGGGCCATCAGGATGCGGGAAATCGACGCTGCTTTACCAATTGGGGCTGTTGGATCAGCCCGACGGCGGGAAGATCAGTCTGGCCGGGGAGTTAATGTCGAACAGCAGTGATGAAGCTCGGACGGCAGCGCGGAATCGTCATCTGGGATTCGTGTTTCAGTTCCATTTTCTTATGCTCGAGTTTTCGGCCTTGGAGAACGTGATGATGCCCATGCGGAAGCAGGGACGGCTCTCGCCCCAAGAGATGGAAGATCGGGCGAAGTCATTGCTGGAATCGGTGGGCTTGGCGGACAAATCCCACCGACTTGGCACTCAACTATCGGGTGGGGAACAGCAACGCGTCGCGGTGGCGCGGGCGTTGGCCAATGAGCCCTCCGTGATTTTGGCCGATGAACCGACCGGAAATCTGGATCACAAAAACTCTGACTTGGTCTTCAATTTGTTGACTCGTTTGGCCAAGGAAAATGGTCAGGCGATCGTCCTAGTTACGCACAATCCCGAGATTGCGAAGCGTTGTGATTTTGTGAGACCGATGCGTGACGGGGAATTTGTCGCAGACGCTTAATGCGCTGTCACATTTGATGTTTCGGATCGCATTTTTTCCCTCCGGACCGGGCTATATTAGCAGCTCGATCAAATTAGACTGATTTTAACGCAAAGTCACTAGGTCGGTAAGAACGCAAAGCTAAGCAGTAAAATAAGTTCCTACTAAACTTTGCGGCTCCGTGACTTGGCGTTGAAGTCTAAATCCAAGCGGTGATTGGTGTTATTGGTTTCAGGGAGCAACGAGCGCCAATCCAAAGTGCTCAGAGTCCGGACCAGTTCTGAAATCCAAGCTGATTTTTCTCTGTGATCTCGGGCTTGAGACTCCCGTTCGGCTCAGTGACAAATTCGAAAAATATCATGTTACAAACTGCAAGTATGGGGAACCTGCGTGGGAAAAAATCGTGAAACAATGGGTTGATTGACCACGTCTCAAGACATGGACCGGACCAAAATTCATTGGGCAGGTTGCCATCAAATGCGTGCGATTCTTTATCCAACACTCCCGTTCGGGAGTGTTTTTCTGGGGCTGTTGATCTGCCTATCTGCCCGAGCGGCGTTTACGCCGGAGGCGTTTTACGTGGACTACGCGTATAACGTGCCTACCGACATCATCACTTCTCATTCTCGAGTCATCGTGCACCCGCAGGCGCAAGTGGATCTCGTGGCCGCTAAATCGGCGGGAACGACAGTTTACGGCTACATAAGTGTCGGCGAGTTGGGGGCCGATGCGCCCCATCGCGCCGCGGCTTTGCAATTGGGGCTGCCTTTGCGGGGAAAGAATCCTATTTGGAATTCGGATTTGCTCGATTTGCGGGATGGCCGCTGGGCGACGTTCCTGGTCGAAACGGTGGCTCGCGCGGCTGCCGAAAAAGGACTCTCTGGCTTCTTTCTCGACACGTTGGACAGTATCGAAATCGCGGGCACCGCCGCGGAGATTGAGGAGCAACGGGTGGGGCTGGTGGCGTTGATCAAGAAACTCAAGGCGACGTATCCCCAGTTGCCGATCATCGTGAATCGAGGGTTCAGCACGCTGCCTCAATTGGTGGGCGTGGCTCAAGGCCTGCTGGTGGAGTCGGTCTATTCAGCCTATGATTTCGGGGCGAAACGTTACGTTCCAACAAATCCCAGCGATACGGCGGAACTGGTGTCCACGATGGAGAATGCGATTTCCTTGGGCTTCGAAGTCTACGTTTTGGACTACGCTGATCCGGCTGACCCGGAGGCGGCGTTGGCTGCCGCTAAACAGATTTTGGAGGCAGGGTATCATGCCTTTGTTTCCACCCCGGATCTCAACGGCATCGTGTTGGGGCCTTGGGAGCCGGTTCCGCCTGCCTTGGTCGCGCCCCTTCTCGGATTGGTGGCCCGGTCGGGGCAGGAAATCGGTTTGAGGGTATTGGCGGTGGCGGATCCGGTGCCGAGTTATACCTGGTATCATGACGGCGACGCGTTGATGAGCGATACGGCCAATCGATTGATCTTGGCTAATGTGCAGGCTGCCGATGCGGGCGAATACCGGGTCGTGATCAGTAATCGATTTGGCTCGGTTTCGTCGGCTTCGGTGCGACTTACGGTCGACGATTTGGCGATCCCGGGGCGAATATTGAACTTGTCCAGTCGGGCGCGTTCGGAAGGTGTGGTGGCGCCGGTCACTCCCGGGGTGGTGAGCACAGGACCGGTGGAGGTTTTGGCCCGAGCGGTGGGGCCGACCCTGGCAAACTTTCAGGTCCCGGACGTATTGGCCAACCCCGATCTGACCGTGATTGGATCGGATGGAACTCGACGGATTAATCAAGACTGGGAAGACGAAGGCAGCGGGGTTTCGCTTGCCGCTGCGGCGGTGACAGTGGGGGCGTTCCCGCTGAACACCGGCAGTAAAGATGCGGCGTTGCGGTTCACTTTGAACGGTGCCGCAACCCTCCCGATCGATGGGAATGGAGAAAGTGGTGAGACTCTGGTGGAGATTTATGAACTCCTCCCGGCATCCGCGCAGTGGGGGTTGTCCAATATTTCGACGCGGGCAAAACTGGGTCAAGGTGGCCAACAACTGGTGCTCGGATTTGTGTTGGGTGGGGAGTCAGCGAGTCAATTGTTGATTCGGGCCGTGGGGCCTGGGCTAGCGGACTTTGGCGTGGTGGATGTCATGTCGAACCCACAAATCAAAGTGTATCGAAATTCTGAATTACTCGCGGAAAATAAAAACTGGGGAACTCCGGCTGCCTCTGGGCTGCGGGCGGCAAGCAAAGCCGATCAAGTCGGTGCCTTCGCCATGATCCCGGACTCCGCCGATGCGGCCTTGGTGTTGACGTTGCCCCCGGGGAGCTACACGGCGGTGATTAGCGGTGAAGCCGGAAGCACGGGAGTTGTATTAGCTGAGGTTTATCTGGTCCCGTAATTCGGGAAACGACCTGGGGCGCCGATCATCACCCCAATGCTAACCAATCCTTGCTGGAGGAACTTAGGTGTATAAGTTTAAGGCCTATGTCATGCATACTAGTCACGGGAGCCGCGGGATTTATTGGCAGCCACACGGTGGATAAGTTACTCGCCGCCGGACACCGAGTGGTCGGGGTGGATAATTTTCGCACGGGGCATCGGACAAATTTGGCGAATGCGGATCAGTCGGAGCACTTCAAATTTATCGAAGCCGACGTTTCCGTTGACGGCACCCTGAGCGATATCGTTCGGGATGCGCAGGCGGAGGCGATTATTCACCTCGCTGCTTTGGTGAGTGTGCAGGACAGCATGGACAACCCGGGTCTGAACTACCAACTAAACGTGTTGGCGACGCATCGCGTGGCCGAGGCCGCGCGGTCAAACGGCGTGAAACGCGTGGTGTTCGCCTCGTCCGCCGCGATTTATGGCGATACGACGGATTTGCCGATTCGGGAAGAAACGGAAAAGCGCCCGATCAGTCCCTATGGCGGGGCCAAGTTGGCGTCGGAAGCGTTGCTCCT
>CAXBOL010000065.1:0-11623 GCA_963977295.1 uncultured Opitutaceae bacterium | reverse complement strand
GGATCTACCTCTTCGCCCTCGCCATTATTCCGACGATCGTCGGCCACTCGTTGCTCAACGGCGCCATGCGACATTTCCGTGGCCAGGTGGTCGGTCTCGCCACCTGCGCCCAATTCGTGTTCGCCGGCTCCCTGGCGTGGTGGATCTTTGGCGAACTCCCCACTCCGATTTTTTATGCCGCCAGCGCCATTGTCGTGACCGGGATCGCCATCGTCATTCGTAAGCCCCCATCGACTGCCCGCGCCGAATAGAACGGTTCATCCATGTCAACAGTCCCGTCCTCCATTCTCAAATTTCCCTCCCGTAGTTTGGCACTCATCGAGCGCCTCATGGCGTGGAGCCTGATCAACTCCGGATCCACCCATCTCGCGGGGCTGACCCGCATGGCCGACGCGCTGGAAACCGCACTCCGCGAACTCACGCCTGACGTCGAACGCGTCCCCCTCCACGCCGATGGTCGGGTAGCACTGCGCGCCCGCCTTCGCCTCGAAGCTCCCGTTCGCGTCGTCTGCAGCGGACACTATGACACCGTCTTCAGCGCTAATCATCCCTTCCAAACTCCACATCTGATCGGTCCAGACCGCCTCAACGGTCCGGGCGTCGCCGACATGAAAGGCGGCATAGTGGCCATGCTCGCTACCCTGGCCGCGTTTGAGCAAACGCCAAACGCCGCCCAAGTTGGATGGACGGTTCTGCTGACTCCCGACGAAGAAATTGGCTCCGAAGCCTCGCGATCGTTGATCGAATCCATGGCCGATTCGCATCACCTCGCCCTCGTCTTTGAACCCGCCCGCGAATCCGGCGACATGGTCAAGTCTCGTTCTGCCACCGGCGTATTCGAGGCCACCTTGCACGGTCGGGCCGCCCATGCGGGGCGTGATCCCGGCGCTGGACGTAACGCCATTCTCGCCTTGGCCGAGTTCTGTTTGGCCGTCGACCGGCTGCCTTCCACGATTCCCAACCTCCTCGTTAACGTGGGCACCATTACCGGAGGCGGCACCATTAACATTGTGCCCGATCTGGCCAAGGCCGCCATCAATGCCCGGGCCTCCACGCCGGCGGCAATGCACGCCTTCACCGCGGCTATCACCGACCTCGCAGCCCAAATCAACGCCCGCGAAGGGTATCGGATGGAATTGAGTGGCCAATTCAATCGTGACCCGCTCGTTTCCACTCCGACCACGGAGACGTTGTTCACCAAGCTCCAAGCTTGCGGCCACGACCTCGGCATGGCCCCTTTCGATTGGCAGGCCGTCGCCGGGGGATCTGATGGCAACTTGTTGCATTCCGCCGGGTTACCCGTGCTGGATGGCCTCGGACCTGTTGGCGGCGGACTTCACTCGGACGAGGAATACATCAAAATCACCAGTCTCGTTCAACGCGCCCAACTCGCCGCGCTGTTACTTCACCGCCTCGCCACCAAAGAAATCGCTCTCGCGTAACTTCTTTCTTCATCCCGTCCACTTCTTTATTAAGGTCCTCCTCTCTATGTCTACTCCCCAAGGCCTCGGCACCAAAGCCCTCCACGCAGGGCAAACTCCTGATCCCACCACCGGCTCCCGCGCCGTTCCTATCTACCAGACCAGTAGCTTCGTGTTTCGCGACACCGAACACGCCGCTAATCTCTTTGCTCTCAAAGAACTGGGGAACATCTACACGCGGATCATGAACCCGACCACCGACGTGCTTGAGCAACGCGTCGCCGCCCTCGAAGGCGGCAGTGGCGCCCTCGCCCACGCCTCCGGCCAGGCCGCCATCACCGACGCGATTCTCAACATCGCCCAAGCCGGCGATCACATCGTATCGGTGTCCCAACTCTACGGCGGCACCTATAATCTTTTCCACTACACCCTGCCCAAAATGGGCATCGCGGTCGATTTCGTCGACGCCGGCGATCCCGACGCCTTCAAACGCGCGCTCAAGCCCAACACCAAGGCCTTCTACGGCGAGGGTCTCGGCAATCCGGCGCTGAATATTTTCCCCTTCGAAGAGGTCGGTGCCATTGCCCGCGAAGCGTGTGTGCCCCTCATCATCGACAACACCTGCCTCTCCCCGATGCTCAATCGTCCCTTCGAATGGGGCGCCAATGTCGTGATCCACTCGACCACCAAATACATCGGTGGCCACGGCACTTCCATCGGCGGCATCGTAGTCGATGGCGGCAATTTCGATTGGGGCTCCGGCCGCTTCCCTGGCTTCACCGAACCGGATGGATCCTACCACGGTCTCGTGCACTGGGACGCGTTCAAAGCCTTCCCTCCCGCCGGTGACGCCAACATCGCCTTCATTATGAAGATGCGCCTGCAACTGCTCCGCGATGTCGGCGCGTGCATGTCGCCGTTCAACGCTTGGGCCACGCTCCAAGGCATCGAAACCTTGCACCTGCGCATGGCCCGCATTTGCGAAAACGCCCAAAAAGCCGCCGAGTTCCTCGAGGCGGACGACCGGGTCGCTTGGGTCAACTACGCCGGACTCCCTTCCAGCCCGAACCACGCCGCCGCCAAGAAATACCTCAGCGGCGGATTTGGGGGCTTGCTCGGCTTCGGCCTCAAGTCCGGCTACGAAGGTGCCCGCAAGTTCATTGAGGGCCTCTCTCTGTTCTCCCACTTGGCCAACATTGGCGACGCCAAATCCCTCGCCATTCATCCGGCCAGCACCACCCACAGTCAGCTGTCCGACCAGGAGCAAATCGCTTCCGGCACCACGCCAGACTACGTGCGTCTCTCGCTGGGCTGCGAAGACTGGCCCGACCTCGAAGCCGACCTCAAAGCCGGCCTCGCCGCCGCCAGCTAATCCCCCACACTTCTCATTTCCGTAGTTAAAGTCGGTCACTGAGATCACATAGGATTGCCCAGAGTTCAGCGAGCGATGGCTACGAGACAAATCTTCGGGTGAGCAACTTCCCCTTCCGGGGTGAAGATTTATTCTCCTTAGGTTGTTCCCTCGATCTCTGTGCAACTCCGGGTTTCCTCTGTGTCCTCTATGACCAACTGCGGTTAATAAGTTGATTCCCGCGAAGCCGCTCCGCCCCCGGGGCGGCTTTGCCGTTTCCAGATCTCGACTCGCTAAGCGAATCCAAATCCCTTTTTCGTATAACTCGTGCGTTTGGTGACTTCCATTCGCGTCCGCCATGCTGCTACAAAAACTGACTCAACTCCGAGAATCGACGATGATGCGATTCATGGGTGCCCACCCTTGGGGTGTCACCGTAGTCGTTGCGTTGATTGCCGCCGGCGGGTGGATGATCGGTCGACATTATCACCCCGTCTACGGATTCACCAAATTCCTGCAGCTCTCGGAGGAAATCGCAGTGGACGCTCTACCCGAAGTGCATCGCGGCCCTATTTACCAACACGGCAACCCGTGGGGTTACGACGGACAGTTTTATTCTCAACTGGCCCTGCGGCCGGGACTGGAGGACCCGCAATTACACACTGCCATCGACAACTTCCCTCTCCGCGCTCGTCGCCCCTTGGTGACTTGGGTCGCATGGCTCATTGGGACCGGCGACACGTCAGTGATCCTACAGATCTATGCCTGGATCAATGTCGCGGCGTGGTTCGTTTTTGCGTTTCTCCTTTTATTGGTTTTCCCGCCAAGGAATGCCCACGCCATCATCGCTTGGGCAGGTCTGCTGTTTTCCGCCGGGGTGCTGACCAGCGTATCCAACGCGCTCACCGATCTACCAGCCCTCATCCTGATCACGCTGGCGATGATCGCCTTGAAGCACCAGAAACCTACCTCAACCGCTGCCCTTCTCGCCGCTGCCACGCTCACCCGTGAAACCAGCGTGCTCGCCGGTTCCATCTTACTCCCCCACTGTTCGTGGCGCGACCGCTTCATCCGGGGAGCGATTCTCGTGCTCCCGTTCGCCCTCTGGCTAGCCTACGTGCGCGTCCAGGCCGGCCCCGAAAGTCAAAGCCTTGGCAACTTCGACTGGCCCATGGTCGGGCTCGGCCAAAAGGTCAGCGAAGTCTTCGGTCTTCTCGCTACGGATCCCCACGAGATCCTGCATTGGGCCGCCGTAGCCACCATCCTCGGCCTCGTCTTCCAAGCTGCATGGATTGCCCTGCGTCCTGAAATCAAGAACCCTTGGTGGCAGCTGGGCCTCTCCTACTTCATTCTCCTCACCTTTCTCGGCTGGCCCACCTTCGGTGGTTACCCGGCCGCTGTATCCAGAATTTTGCTTCCCCTGCACCTCGCCTTCAACGCCCTGGTGCCAGCCACCCGACTCGGCACCTTGATTCTCGTTTTGGGAAACCTGTCCGTCGTATCCGGAGTCACCCTATTTCGCTTCGCCGATCGGGACCAGGACGAGATCCAGGCCGTAGCCCGATCCGATGGCGACTACTTGGCGTGGATCACCGATGAATGGTATGGGGTCGAAAGCAACGGCGTCCGCACCTGGAGCTGGGCCGACGGACACGCGTCGTTGAACTTTAGATACTTCCCCCCTCGCGGCCAGCCCGACCGCAAGCCGGTCGTGCGCCTCCTCATCGTGGGCGCGCAAGGTCGTGATGTCACGATTTCGCAAGATGATCGGGTCTTGTGGTCAGGCCATGCAACCCAGGAAGGAGTTCCCTTGGAGTTCCGCGATCTCAACGTCGATGCGATGGGGGCTTTCACGCTTACATTTCATAGTGACGATGAGCCTTGGCGGGAGGACGATACCCCAACCGCCCGTGATTTGGTTTTCGCCGTTTACGACTTGGAATTGGGTGAACCCTAGTAGTCTTTACTACGTCATATTTTTCAGAATTTTCACAGCACCGAACCGGAGTTCCGAGCCCAAGATCATAGAGAAAAGACTGTTCCGATTTTAGCGTGCATGGATTCTGTGCCCTTTGGATCGCAGCGCTGTGCTCTATGTGACTAACCAACAGGTCCGGATCGAAATCGGGCAATCCGAAATACTAAGCGTTACAACGCACTAGTTAGAGGTGATGCCTCGAGAAACCGTAATTAACCCCACCGAATTATACGCATATTCCGACTATTGCTCGCCCGCCGGCCTACCTTTTAAAATCGGGCTTTAAACCACAATCCCTTCAGCAGTCGCTTCAACTATGACCACCTCCCCCACCGCGAATCACCCTTGGCATTTCCACCGCATCGGCGGCCTTGACCAAGTCAGCTTCAATACCGGCGCCCTCGAGAACCTCGACCAAAAACTATGGGTCGCGCTGAGCTGTCCCATTGGCGGTCTCGAGCTTTGCGAAAAGACGCTGGGGTTGATCGACCAAGACAAGGATGGCCGCATTCGCGCTCCCGAACTCATCACGGCGATTAAATGGGCCGATGCCCGCTTCAAAGATGTGGGAACGCTGCTCTCCAGCTCGGATGCATTAAAACTCTCTTCCCTCGACGAAGCCAAGCCCGCGGGTAAGGCCGCCCTCGCGTCTGTTCGCACCATCCTAAAAAGCATCGGGAAATCGGACGCCGACTCCCTCACCCTTAAGGAGGCCACCGACACCGTTGCCTTCTTTTCCGCCACCACGCTCAACGGCGACGGCGTGGTCATCCCGGCCTCCACCTCCGACGAAAAACTTCAGCAGTTGATCAACGAAGTGGTCACCACCACCGGGGGCACCGCAGATCTCAGTGGCAAGATCGGAGCCAACGCCACCAATGCCAGCGACTTCTTCGCGGCCGCCCAAGCCTTTCTCGATTGGACCGCCCTCGGCACCACCGCCGCAATCAAGCCCTACGGCGACACCACCGCCGCTGCCTCGGCCGCCATCGCCGCGGTGCGGACCAAAGTCGACGACTACTTTACCCGTATTCGCCTCGCCGCCTTTGATGCTCGCGCCGCAGCCGCCCTCAATCACGCCGAATCCGAATTCGTGAGTCTGGCCGTGAAGGACCTCACGCTTACGACCCCGGAAATCGCTGCCTTACCTCTGGCCTCGGTTGGCTCGTCAGCCACCCTGCCACTCCTCGAAGGCACCAATCCCGCTTGGGCCGGTGCCCTCGCCAAGCTTCACGGCACCGCAGTCACCTCCGCATTCGGAGCCGAAAAAACGAGCCTCACCGAGGCCGAGTGGAACAGCCTCAAAGCGGCCGTCGCCGCCCATGACGCTTGGCAGGCAGGCAAGGCCGGCGCGATCGTCGAAGCCCTTGGGGTCGATCGCCTGAAGGTATTGGTTGCTGATACCGAGTTGCGCACCGCCCTCGGCGAATTGATCGCCGAGGATCTTGCCCTCGCTCCCGAGTTCATCGCCATCAACGAGGTTGAACAGCTCATCCGCTACCAGCGCGACTTTAAGACGCTGCTCAACAACTTCGTCAATTTCACCGAATTCTACTCCCCGAACCATTCCGCCACGTTCCAAGCCGGCACGCTGTTCCTCGATAGTCGCTCCACGGATTTGTGTATCGAAGTGGCCGGCCCCAGTCCCTTGGCCGCCATGAGCAAGGTCTACATCGCCTACTGCGATTGCTCGCGTCCAGGCGGTAAAAAGATGAAGATCGCCGCCTGCTTCACTCAGGGCGATAGCGACTACCTCTTCGTCGGCCGCAATGGTATATTCTACGACCGCAAGGGCCAGGACTGGGATGCCAAGATTACCGCCGTGGTGGAAAACCCCATCAGCATCCGCCAAGCCTTTTGGCTGCCCTATAAGAAATTTGTGCGTGCGATCGAAGACATGGTGGCCAAACGCGCCGCCGCCGCGGAAGCCGCTTCCGACAAACGCATGGCCGCCGCCGCGACGAAGACGGCTAATGTGGATACCGCGAAGCCCTCCGCTCCAGCCGAACCCAAGAAAGTCGATGTCGGTGCCGTCGCTGCCATCGGCGTGGCCGCGGGTGCCGCCATCAGCGCGTTGACGTTAATCCTCGGCTACGTCTTTGGCATGGCCGCGTGGCAATACCCTCTCGTGCTGGTCGGTATCGTCCTGGTGATCTCGGGCCCTTCCATGCTCATCGCTTGGTTAAAACTACGCCAGCGCACCCTCGGTCCGATCCTCGAAGCCAACGGCTGGGCCATCAACGGTCGCGTCAAAATCAACGTTCCGTTTGGCACCCGTCTTACTTCCGTGGCCAAGATGCCGACTGGTTCGACTCGCAGCCTGGACGATCCCTACGCCGACAAGGACGCTGCTCGCCGCAAACGCCTCTTCTGGCTCGGACTGATCGTAGTCGTTGCCGTGGGCATCCGCGTGCACGCCTCTTACTTCAACGATGGTCGCTACTTCTGGCAACCGGCCCCCGAGCCTGTGATCGAAGCGCCCGCCGCAGTCGTTCCCCCTGCTGCCTAAACGACCTCAGTCATTTCAATTCTACCGAGACCGGAGCAACCCTCCGGTCTCTTTTTTTGCCCCCAGCTAAATTACACCAATCACCGCTTGGATTTAGACTTTACCGCCTGGGCGCGGAGCCGCCGAGTTGAGCAGCAAGTTATTCAACTGCGGAACTTTGCGTTCTTACCGGCCTGGTGACTTTGCGTTCATAGAACGGGTTCGGGAGCTTGAATCCGCGTTCCGTATGACCGCCCACCAGATCGCTGACTTGATCGCCCACGCTCGCAATGATGGTCCACCCCTTCGCCTCGATTTGTGCCCGTCGCATCGCCTTTCGTTCGGCCGCAGTCGGTGCCGTATCTTCGACACCTTTGAAGAAAATCTTCACGTAGTCGCCCATCCCCTCTCGTTTGAGATTTTTCAAAGTGCCCGCCTTCTCCGCCGGATCGCTGCGACCCGTAATGAAAAACACCGCGACGCCCAATCGTCTCGCTTCGTCATAGACGGCCTTCACCTCCTTGATCGCCGGAGCCGCGCCCTGATCTACCCACGCAATCCAATCCGGCGGATTGTAACCAAAATCTTCTCGGTCCATGTGCGGGTAGTTGGACAACACCGTTTCATCGATATCCAACACGATCGCGAGTCGCTCTTGAGCGGTTGCCGCTGCCTTCCTTACGCGAATCCAAGTGATCACCTCATTCGCCACCCGCGCCAAATCACGCGCATACCCCCCCTCGTCGTAGTAAGCGCGCACCGCCGACTTCACCCGGGACAGGTTTACCGGTTCCACCATCGTATCCGTTCCGGCCAACAACTTGCCGCCGCCACCGCAAACCAGAGCCAGAATCAACAGATATCGCATGCGCGAAACGATTCCATTCGTTTCGCTCGGGTCAATCTCGGGACCACATTGTCACTTATCAACTCCCCTACGCGCGCCGTCTATCCGGACTCGATCGCTCTTCCGCTTTATTCGATAAATTCGCTGGTCTTGTCGCGCAAATTATATTCCTGTTCCGGAATATTAATGCAGCTGCCATCCATCTACGAATGTCTGCGCGACACCACTCGACTCCGCTTGCTCAACCTATTGCAGCACGCCGGCCCGCTTTGTGTCTGCCACCTGCAATCGGCGCTGCAGGAACCCCAAGTAAAGATCTCCAAACATCTGGGTTACCTTAAGCGGCATGGCTTGGTCGAATCGCGCCGGGACGGGCATTGGATGCACTACCGCATCGTGAAGCGTCCTTCGGCCCCGCTCGCGCGAAACCTCGTATGTTTGCAGGAGTGCACGGCCTCCGAACCCGAATTCCTCCGAGACCTTCGCCGACTCAAAAAGGGGCAAGATTGCGCCTCATCCTGCCTCCCCCACTAACCCGCTCTCATGTCCTCTGTCTCAGGCCGCCTTTCCTTTCTCGACCGTTATCTGACGGTTTGGATCTTCGCCGCGATGGCCCTGGGCGTTGCCCTGGGACACTTTGTGATTGCCGACCCGGAGGCATTCTTTGCCCCCATGACAGTCGGCACGACCAACCTACCCATTGCGGTGGGTCTCATCTTCATGATGTATCCTCCGTTGGCCAAGGTTCGCTACTCCGAACTCCCCCGGGTATTCACCGACACTCGTGTATTGGGCCTCTCTCTGATTCAAAACTTACTGATCGGTCCTGTGCTGATGTGGGT
The DNA here is from genome assembly GCA_963977295.1 of uncultured Opitutaceae bacterium. Lineage (GTDB taxonomy): Bacteria > Verrucomicrobiota > Verrucomicrobiia > Opitutales > Opitutaceae > Actomonas. Next base: position 2,696 of record CAXBOL010000065.1, on the reverse strand, counting down.
GCTCGCAGTCACTCTGCTGCGCGACCACCCCGACTACATGATTGGCCTCATCCTCGTTGGCATTGCTCGGTGTATCGCCATGGTTCTGGTATGGAATGATCTGGCCGATGGCAGTCCAGAATACGCCGCAGGCTTGGTTGCGCTTAACTCCATTATCCAGATTGTGACCTACAGTGCCTACGCATGGCTGTTTATCACCGTGCTACCGCCCCTTGTAGGTTTGGAAGGCGTAGTGGTGCCGGTCTCGATGGGCGACATCTTTGCCAGTGTGATGCTTTATCTGGGTGTCCCCTTCGCGGCCGGAGCGCTGAGTCGTGTGCTCTTGGTGCGTTGGAAAGGGAACGAATGGTATGAGCAAGTTTTCCTCCCTCGGATCTCACCGATCACGCTGACCGCGCTACTGTTCACGATCGTTGTGATGTTCACATTCAAAGGTGACGCCATTGTGCGACTTCCCTTTGACGTCGCTAGGATTGCCCTGCCGCTCCTACTCTATTTCGGCATTATGTTTCTGACCAGCTTCGGCATGGCCAAGCGCCTCGGAGCCGACTATCCCCGTGCCACCACGCTCGCCTTCACCGCATCGGGCAACAACTTCGAGTTGGCGATTGCGGTCGCCATCGCGGTGTTCGGCATCAACTCCGCGGTGGCCTTCGCCGCCGTCATCGGTCCGTTGGTCGAAGTGCCCGCCCTGATCGGTCTCGTTCACGTCGCCAATTTCCTCCGCCGACGCTGGTATGGCGACGAGACCGCCGCGTGAACTCCGGTCGTATGAAAAATTCAGAACAATCGGAGCTGATTCTATTCATGCAAGATCAACGTTGGTGAGACCTAGGAGTCACCGTTCATGGCTTAAAAAATCAAGCTTACGACAATTCTAAATTTTATTATGCCTGCTCCCCTCATCCTCATTCTTTGCACCGGAAATTCCTGCCGCAGCCACATGGCCGAAGGCATCCTTCGCGCGGCGGCGGGCACCCTACTCGACGTGCACAGTGCCGGGTCCAAACCATCCGGTTACGTGCACCCACTGGCCATCAAAGCAATGGCGGAGATTGGCATCGATATCAGCGGACACAGTTCAAAGCACATGAATGATTTCCTTAATCGCGACGTGCACACGGTGATCACGGTGTGTGGCAACGCCGACCAAGCCTGCCCCATGTATCCGGGTCAGATGGCCCGTCACCATTGGGGTTTCGACGACCCCGCTCACGCGCCGGGTGATGAAGCAGAACAGCTCATCGTCTTCCGCCGCGTGCGGGACGAAATCAAGAAAGTCTTCGAAGCCTACGCCGCCGGCTGGGCTGGAGCCACCCGCTCCTAACCCCGCTCCCCTCCCTCTACCTCCGTGCTCCCATTTACAAGGGACAGGTCGATTTCAATCTTGATCGAGATCAAATCGATTGATGTGGTGGGGGAATGAGGCAAGCGCGGATAAAATTGGATTCAGACAAGGAGGAGGCAGTTTATCATTGTATGACGCGTACGGTGAATGGGGAGCGATTGCTGGATGACGTGGCGAAGGAAGTTCTCCGGAAACAGCTGTGGCAGGTGGCCGACTACTGCGGGGTGCAGATCCTCACTTACGCAATCATGTCCAACCACTTCCACGTCTTGGTCAGCGTGCCCAAACGCCGGGATGTTGCCGATCAAGAGTTGTTGAGGCGCTATGCGGTGCTCTACCCCAAACCGACGAAGTATCAGGCCACCCGACTAGAAATCGTCCGGGCACAGTTGAAAGCGAACGAACCCGAAGCCGAAACTTGGCGGGTCCGACAACTCATGCTGATGGGGGATCTTTCACCATTCATGCGGTTGGTAAAACAGCGCTTTGCCACCTGGTATAATCGCACTCACAATCGTTACGGGACCCTGTGGTCCGAACGTTTCAAGAGCGTATTGGTCGAAGCCAAGTCGGGCGTATTGCGAACCATGGCTGCATATATCGATTTGAACCCGGTGAGAGCGGGATTGGCAACGGACCCGAAAAACTATCGCTTCTGCGGCTATGGAGAAGCCGTGGCGGGCAACCCGACAGCCCAAGCGGGGTTCAGTCGTGTTATCGACGGACAAAACTGGAGCGATCGACAGGCGCACTATCGAGAAGTGCTATTCGGCAAAGGGACCCGACCCAGGCCGCAGAAGGCAAACATTGCGCCAGAAGATTTTGGCAAGGTCATCAAGGCGAAGGGCCAGTTACCTATCGCCACCGTGCTCCGCTGCCGAATCCGATACTTTAGCGATGGTGCAGTCCTGGGCTCCCGCGCCTTTGTGCGATCGCAACTCGCCGCCTATCAAAAGAACACCGGACGCCGCTCCCGAACAACGCCACGCGATGTCCCCCCCATAACTGACTGGGGAGACTTGACGACACTGCGAGGTCTTCGCCAAGGAGGATTCGGCTAAGGATGCACGCTAACAAGACTACCTCCTTCCAATCCAAGCCTGAGGTCTCATCGGTTCGCGTTCGTGCGGCCTAACTTGATCTATTCCGCCGCATTCGTCGAGGTATCCGTTTCTCCGGCACCGAGCACTTTGGTGACTTTGCGGACGGGATACTTGGTGACCGTGACTCCTTTCGCTCCCCGGGTGCCAATGGACATCTGGGAGAGGTCGAACTCGAAATCTTTCACGCGGGCACTGCAACGACCGCTGAGTTGGATTCGCAACGCGCTCGGCATCGACGGCTCGTT
>CAXBOL010000064.1:0-11706 GCA_963977295.1 uncultured Opitutaceae bacterium | reverse complement strand
GCGGTGGAGTATTTGATCCCGAGCCATTTTGGATTCTGTCTCGGCGTGAAGAACGCCATCGAACGCGCCTACGAAACCCTGGCGGCCAATCCCGGTCGGCGCGTGTTCATGTTGTCGGAATTGATTCACAATCCTTTCGTCAACGAAGACCTCTACCGCCGCGGACTCCGCTACCTCCAGACCGACAAAGGCGTGCCCTTCACCGTCGCCGGGACACCGCTCAAGCCCGGAGACCCCACCAAACTCACCTGGGACACCCTCACCCCCGATGACATCGTAATTATCCCAGCGTTTGGAGCGACCGACGAGGACAAGGCCAAACTCGTTCGCAAAGGCATCGCGGTGTATCCCTACGATGCGACCTGTATGCTGGTCGAAAAAGTTTGGAAGGCCGCTCGGAGTTACGGCCGCGAGGGTTATACGGTCATCATTCACGGCAAGGTTGAGCACGAGGAAACCAAGGCGACGTTTTCCAATACGCAGCGAAATGCTCCCGCCGTCATCGTGCGAAACTTGGCCGAGGTCGAGGAGCTGGCAAAAATCATCACCAGCACCGATCCGGTCGAACGGCAGAGATTCTACCAATTATTTGCCGGAAAACACACCGATGGTTTCGACGTAAATACGGACTTGGAACGCATCGCGGTGGTCAATCAAACCACGCTGCTGATGAACGAGACTCTCGCCATCATCGAGCGACTTCGCCTGGCCTTTACGACTCGCTTTGGCGCGGACGGAGCGGCCCGTGTGGGCGGCGGCGGACGTCGCGATACCTTGTGTTATGCCACTCAAGTGAATCAAGACGCCTTGGGACGTGCCCTGGAAGCGCCCCTGCATGCCGCGTTCGTGATCGGCGGGGTCAATTCTTCCAATACTTACCAACTCTACCGTCTGTGCGCTGAAAAATTGGGCAACTTTGCTTACTTCATTCAGAGCGAGCGTAATATCAACTCGATCGCGTCCTGTGAACATTTCGTGTTTCCAGCGCAAGGCACCAAAGCAGCCGGTCACACCGAAAATCGACCACTATGGCCCGGCAACGATGCGCCGCTGCCTCGACGGATTTTGATCACAGGAGGCGCGTCGTGTCCGGACGGACTGATTCAGCAAGTCATCGCTCGAATCAACGGATTCTTTGATCCTGCGACCCTCCGTTCGATTGATGATGTCGTGGCAGACCTCGAACGAGATCTGTGAGCGCGAAAAAGGCCGCCGGATAGTCCGACGGCCTTAAAAGTGAGCAGGTGAGAAGGTCGAATTATACCAACGTCCCCAGGGAATAGACTTTAACGCCAAGGCGCGGAGGCGGAGAGAAATGAAATAAGCAATACAACTGCTTGGCTTTGCGTGCTCTTCGGCTTCGCGGCTTTGCGTTGAAATCAGTCTATTTTGATCAGGCGGTCGGGATTAGAACCGGGTCGTCACACCGACCCGGAAAATCATATTGCTGCCGAGTTCCACATTGGCGGTGCGTCCACCGACAGTCTGCACGTAGGCATCGAGGCCTTCATAGGCGACGCCGAAGAAGAATGCCGTCCGCGGGGTTAGCCATAGTTCCAAAGCCAGATCACCATAGAACCCGATAATGAGCTCACTGTGATTGACCACTTCGGTAGCGGAAACCCCTGCGACAATGTTTAACGCGGTGGAGTCGAGCGTCTCGGTTAACTCGAAGTCGGTGCCGACATAGGCGCCGACCATGCCGAACCCAGCCGAAACGGCGATACGCTCGGTGAGGTGACTGCGGATTTGAGGACCGATCCGGAACGAATAATAGGCGCCCTTAATCCCCCAGATGCCATCCACTTGGGCGCCATTGGCGATTGTTTCCAAGGTCCGGTCTGCGGTGACTTGCTGCAGAGGGACAGTGGTTTCCAACCCGTTGGCCAGAACGAGCGCACCGTCACTGTTGAACAAGTCTACCGCGCTCGGGGCCTGGTAGGCTTCGTTGGGCAACGTGCCATAAAGCTGATAAAGGTCTGTCATCTTGATCAGGTTTGCGGTGATGCGACCCGAGGCACTCGACTTGATATCATTGAGTCCCACGCTCGCGGCCAAACTGATCTCGGTCTTTTCACTCAATTTGAAGACCCGACGACTGACCGCCATCTCGAACCCGAGGGCTCCACTTTCGTCGCTGCCGCCCAACTGAGCGCCATTGGACGTGGTGCCATAACTGTTCATCGCGACGCCATTTGCCGTAATCTGATCTCCGGTGGCGACAGCCCAACTCCGGGTCTGTCCCGGTGTGTAGGCCAGATAGTCGCCTTCTGAGACCCCGTTCAGTAAACCAGCGTAGCGGCCACCCGGCGTGCTGAACACGTTGCCGTTTTCGTCTTTTTCGTCAGACCGCGGCGCATCAAGCGCCACAAACCCGTCAGCGTAGCTTCGAATAGCGACATCCGTGATATCAGCGCCTGGAACATTCGGCAACGAGCCGATTTCCCCTAAGCCACCAAACGAAACCTCCGCACTCCCCTGATTGAGACGCGCGTTCACCTGAAACGTCCAAGGATTGCCGTCCCGGAACGCGATCTTGCGCAGCCGAGGGGGCAACACGAATCCGGGAGGGGCTTCGACCTCCGGCTCTTCCTCGACAGTTTGGGCCGTCACGCTGGTGACGGTTATCGCGGTCGCGAGACCGAGGATAAGAAATCGGGTTATTCTCTGGTAAAACATGGGATTGGCTATTCAGACGCGAAGAACCGAGTAAAGTTGCTCGGAAATCGGCTAAGGCCAGCCCTTTCTCTCGGGCGGGTCAGGATTAGCCGACTTTTGGGTCTTTCTCGGCACGCGCCGGGATCAATTAATCGGAAAATTCGTCAAACTTTTTAGACTTTTCGGCTTCGAGTCGCGCAGCAACCTCCGGATCGAACTTGGCCTCGCGCTCCATTACGCGACGCTCGCGGACCCGCAGATCCTCTTCGCGTTGTTCCAATTCGGTCTCGGTTTCTTGTTGTTGTTGAACCTTTTCGAAGAGCTGCATCTCACTTTGCTCCAAAAAGGCCTCTCTTTCCTTAATACTGGCGCGCTGCTCGGCGATTGAGGCCTCCTGACGATCGAGTTCGATCTTCAGTTTCTGCAAAGCATCTTTTTCTTCCTGCGACAAAGACGTGCGCTCTGGCATCGCCTTACGGGAGACCTCGAGAACCTTTTCCCGAGCCTGCAGAAACGCTTCCATTTCCGCGAGATCACGCTCTCGGTCGGCCAGTTTCACCTCAAGATCGTCGGTGTTGCGTTCCCGTTCTTCCAGACGGGCTTCGAGATCGCGCAAAGCACGTTCAAGATCGGCCGATTTTTCAGCCGGGATCACCGCTCCTGTTTGGCCCCAAGGCGCACGCGTCGCGGCGACAATCTCTTTGATCGTTTCCCGCGCCTGCGCTACGGTTGCCGTCGTCGCAAACGGCGAGCGGGACTTTCGCCGCAACGACAGCGTCGGGCGCAAAAACTCCGGGGAAAGTTTTTCGAATTTTGGCCGCCCTAGCTTGAAGCGGGAGTGAGTTTTGTCCGACATAGAGATGACTTAACGACCGAACAGTCGGGCAAACCAGCCTGATTTTTTAACGGGCACCGTGGCGGTAAGATGGGGTTCGATCAGTTTAGCCGCCAACGGCTCAATTTCGGGATTCTGCAGCACCATCAGCTCCCGACTCAAGCTCGCCCCCTCCAGGACCCGTTTGTCTAAGGCCTGCAGTTGGTCTTGAAAATATACCGACAACTCGCGGACCTGTTTGGTGACTTTGTCCGGCGCAGAAGCTCCTGCGGCCGCCAACGATTGACGCCCAATCGGTGACATGTTCGCAGCAACCGCACCGACCGCCTCGACGAAAAACAGGCCTTTCTGTCCACTGCGGATCGGCAGAAACGTCCTTATTTGCTGCTCATCGATGTGGGACAAAGAATTGAGAAAACTCCGAAAATCGCCTCCCACCACCACGGTCTGTGACATACCCTGAGCGAACACCGCAAACTCCCCCAAGGTCCCCAAACTTTCACGATCACAGAATTCCTTGGTATCGCTCGACAAGCTAGTGAGTCGGATGGGGAAATCGCCGGGGATACCGAGTTTTTTCAAGTTATCCAGAATGGGATTAGCCGTCGTGGACGACGCTTCACTCTGCTCGACCATGTCGCCAAAAGGATCATCAAACGCGAGAGTTTCGCGCAAAATCTCAACCAAGTCGCCGATCGTGCCTTCGGGATAGCCTGCCAAATCGAGCGCCGCAACCGCTTCGTCGTAGTCGAAATCAATATAGTTGGCCGGAGTCTCGGACTTGTCGGGATTAGGCCAGAGTGGTCCGTCCAAATTCTCCGCCAAGCTGGACAGTGCGGTATCAACTAGGATCGACGAGGCAAACGCCGTGCGCACGGCGTCCCAATCTTGAGGGGTGGTGGGGCTGGGCATGATATTTAAAAGACAGCAGAATTAACTAAGATTGGGTAATACTGTCACCCATTTGAACCAACTCCATCGCGACGTTGCGGTAATCGTCCACGACGTTGTCTTGCTCACCGCTCTGGGATCCCGTCCCGACTAAAATGACGGGAAGTCCCAACGTCACCGCTCGTCGCACCACCATCGCATCGCGGACATGGTTGGTGAAAAGTTTGGCAGTGGGAGCGACGCGCTTGGCCGTGCGATATTGGTTGAGGCGCAGCTGCATCCGCATCCGCGGAACGTCGATGTCCACGCCGGTTTTGATGGAATTGAAAATGATACCCTGCACGCGGGCGGGAACGCCTTGGGCCGATTTGCGGAAACTTGAACTTAATTGATGAAATTTGCCCAACTTCTCCACCAAAAGCGTGAATCCGATCAGACTCAATGCATCGGGATTGGAGGGAACATAAACCTCGTTGGCGCAAAAGATGCCGCATTGCGAAGCCCGCAGGATATTGGGCGGACAATCAAAGAGGATGAAGTCGTAGTTTTGTTCGATCTTTTCCAATTGATCGCGGAACACCACATAGTGGGGCCGTCCCGGATCGCCGTCATACTCGTTTTCCAAGTCGACCAAATTGAACGTGGTCGGCACCAAATCCAGACCGGAAAGCAAAGATTCCCCGGTTTTTCCCCGCACCACATCCTTGATCACCAAATCGCCCACCGTGTCCGTGCCACCGGAGAAAATTGAGTAAATTGCACCTTTTCCTTCCGCGTTGATCTTGTTCCAACGCTCCAATTTCAGCAGCCAGATCGAGGCATTGGATTGCGTGTCAAAATCGCAAATCAAGACTCGCTGCCCCATTTTCGCCAAACAGGCACCAAGGTTGACCAACAATGAGGTTTTGCCGACGCCACCTTTGTAATTAATAAAAGCAATTTTTCGAGCCATAGGAGTCACACTAGTCGTGGCCATAACTCACTGGGTTGCAAGGTTTGAGCGCGCTTTTGAACGGCCCGAGGCATCTCCTCGAGGCAGTGGGCATGAGTTTCACAACTATTTATTAATGTGACGATTGCCACAAACCTTGCCCGAGAGACTCCTGCTGGCATCGAAACTTCCGCGCCAACTGATCCCCCCGGCAGCAGTTTTCAGCACTTGAACGGCTCACGAATCTGTGGCCAAAAACCTGTCGTGGTCGATAAATCAAAACTGCTCGAAGCGCTGCTGGCTCAACTGCAAACGGAGTTGGATCTCCAAATCCGCGCCGCCAACCTCGCCCGCGACGAAGCGACCAATGAAGAAAGTCGGGCTGAAAACAAATATGACACCAGAGGGCAAGAGGCCGCCTACCTCGCTCAGGGGCAGGCCAAAATCGCCACCGAAATTTCCGAGAGTATCACGCTGTTTCGGGGGCTGAAGCTAGACTCCAAACTGATCAACACCGTTATCGAAATCGGGTCGGTCGTTAAAATCGAAAGACCGGGTGGAACCATCCGCGGATTCATGGGACCTCGATCTGGCGGCACCGAGTTTTCGGTCGGGGAGGAACTGTTTACAATCATCACCCCGGCATCTCCACTGGGTCGGGCCTTACTCGGGCGCCGAGTTGGAGACACGGTGTATTTGACCGCACGAGGCCGACCACAGGCGCACCGCATCGTCGAGATCTCTTAATTTACGGAAAATACAATCGGAACGGTCATACGGAATTGCACGGGAGCACCGTGTCGCTGCCCCGGCTCGAACCTCCACTTCCGGACAGCTTGTTCCGCCTCCCGCGCAAAGTCCGAATGGGTCGCCTCCAACACTCTGGCGTCAACGACCCGGCCGTCTCTACCTACGACGAAGGTCACCGTGACCTGCCCGGCAACCCCTTCTCGCCTTAAATTGATCGGATAGTGCGGAGAGGTCTGAAAAGTGGCCCGAGGCTGATTATCGAGACTACTGATATCGAGAGTCGGCGACCCGTAGCCGCCCGGTTCTCCATTTCCCGGACCGCGGAGCTTTGGTTTAGTCCAAGACCCCTCCACGACGATACCGACGATCTCTGTATCCGCAGAAATGGGGCCCATTTCAATGATTGGTCCAGCCTCGATCACCGGGGCTGGACCGTCGGGGACATCAACGCTCGGCGATTCGGATTCATCCGACGCTGCCTCATCGAGTTCGGCGACTTCGAGGGGCGCGAGATCGACCACGAACGTCGGGGGAACATGATCCAATTGCATCGGCCCCGTCGGGTCGATGGTGGATTCGACCGCACCAGCTTCGTCGTTGAAAGCAAACAGAAAGCCGAGATGAAGCGCGGCCGCGGTAATAGCAGGGTATAAGAGTCGGGATTTCATATTGATTGGGGTTAACTTGAAAACGAACGCCGGAGCTGAATATTAGGAAACTCTGGCGGAAAATCAGGGTCGCTGTGAACGCGTAGTAGCCCGACCTGTGCCCTCCCCGGTTTCCATTACTCACTTCCCTCCGTTCCATGTTACGTCCGATTCACTTTGCCGGGTTGCTTATTGCTACATTTGCCTCTGCGGCGCCCGATACCGCTAAGACCACCCAACTTCCTCTCGCCCTGCGGGAGGTCGATCCGCGTCGGCTATCTTCCGGGGTGTTTTTAGAATTCGATCGCGATGGTCGATTTGGTGAAGAAATCACTCCCCTCCCCACCGTCGCGTTCGAAAATCTCCCCAATTCGTCCGCCAGCAAAGGTGCCCCACCCGACCAACTTTCCTCCTGGGTGGTCGGCAATGTCCGTCTCGGCGAAGATCCCGATGAATTGCCCGCGAATCGCCGCCAGCAAGCAGAACCTCACATCTTTCGGAGCCTAACCAATCCCCGCCTGCTTCTCGCCACCTTTCAAGAAGGTCGCCTGTCCGATGGAGGTGCCACTTCCTGCGGCTATGCCATCAGCCGAGATGGCGGGCACACGTGGGTCCGGGCGCTTATTCCCCAGCTCACCCAAGTGAATGGCGGGGCATATTTCCGCGCCACCGATCCCGTGGCGGCCATTGATCGTCAGGGTAACATGTATTTGAATACGCTAGCTGCGCGAGACAGCGAATTCAACCTCGGCGATCTTCTGATTTCCCGCTCGACTGATGGCGGCGTCACTTGGGCCGATCCCGTGGTCGTTTTTCCGGCCCCCAACGCCCAGCTCTTTCCCGATAAGAATTGGATGACGGTGAATGACTACGCGTCATCGCCGACCGTGGGAAGATTGGCCGTCACCTTCACCGCGTTCACCAGCAACGCCAGCGGCCAAAGCACAGGGAGTAATTTGCGCTGCGCCATCAGCAACAACAATGGCCTCACGTGGTCCGCCGCGTCCTTCATCACGCCCACGGGGGAGTCGAATCAAGCGACGCAACCGGTGTTTTTACCCGACGGTTCCTTGTTGGTGACCTACGTGACGTTCACCACGAGCACCAATTCATTTCGTCTTGATAGTAAACGCTCTCTTGATGGAGGCACCACTTGGCCCACCAATCCAACCGTCATCGCCAACGTGGCCTCGATATGGGATGATCCGGTCAGTCGCGACGGCACGTTCTTAATTTCATCTACGGTCGCGCGTGACACCGGTGCCGTTTTTGTCACCTGGAACTCATCGGTGTCCGGTCGACCCAACATCATGATTTCACGTTCCAGCGACAACGGTGCGTCTTGGAGCACTCCCGTTCGGGTGAACACGCCCACGGCCGGAGTCTCGGCGTTCAATCCGACGGTAGGCACATCTTTGGACGGAGAAACCGTCACCGTCACGTGGATGGATACCCGCAACGCGCCGGATAGTCGTAACTTTGTGGATATGTTTGCCTCGACCAGTGGGGATGGCGGCGCGACGTGGTCGACTGCGTTCCGAATCTCTGACCGCACGACGGACATGCGATTGGCTCAAACCACCTCGCGTGGATATATGTTGGGCGACTACTACGGTTTGGCTGCCGGAAACACGCCTCAAGAGGCCTCAGTGGCGGTTTGGGTCGACACGCGCAGCGGCGAAGCCGACCCCGTGGCCACCCGTTTTTATCCGATTCCAGAGTCGAGCTATGCGGCTTGGAAAGTGGCTAATTTCCTGCCCGCCGATGCCGCAGTCGACGCGCAATTCGAACCTGGTGACAACCCTGACGAGGACCTCTATCCCAACGGATTTGAATACCTCTATGGCTTGGATCCGCAGTCGAGCGATTCCGGGAGTGCCCTTGGCATTACCGCCACGGCCACGCAAATTGTGGTGAACGAACCCGCGCCCTCACCGGGTTCCTCCATCACCGCAACCAACTGGGAATCTTCCGCTGACGGCGTGCAATGGAATCCTTTGGACGTAATTTCGCAAACGGAGGGAACGACCACCTTGCATCGTCCGCCAAGTCCCAACTCCGTCACCCTGTTTAGGAAACGTGCCACCATCGATGACACGACGGTGACCAGCGGAGATATCGGAGTCGTCGGCAGTCAGACCCGGTTGACCAACCTTTCGACCCGAGCCTTCGTCGGCACCAATGATGCCCAATTGGTTCCCGGGTTTGTGGTAGCTGGAGGATCGCTGAACACACTGATGCGGGCGGTGGGACCCGGACTCGGCCAATTCTCCATCACGGGTTACCTCGACGACCCCATCCTTGAGCTGAATTCGACCTCCCAAACCAACAATAATTGGGGCGACGTCGACGGCGCGACCGTGGCGGACTTCCAAGGGGTCGGCGCGTTTGCTCTCGAACAAGGTAGCCGTGATGCCGCCTTTCTAACCACGCTAGTCGCAGGCCCCTCGACCGCCTCAATTCGAGGAATCGGCGGAAGGACGGGAGTGGCCTTGGCTGAGCTTTACCTTCAGCCGACGTCCACCACGGGGCCAGCCACCTTGATCAACCTGTCGACCCGGGCCTCGGTGGGCTCCGGCGATCAGGTTCTGGTCGGAGGGTTCGTGCTTTCTGGAACCGACCCACGGCGCTGTCTGGTCCGCGCAGTGGGTCCGACACTGGAGAACTTCGGCGTCGAAGGATCATTACCCGATGCAAAACTGCAGGTGTTTCGCAATGGTGTTAGTGGACCACTCGCGACCAACGATGACTGGGGATTTTCCGCGTCGAGAGACGCTCTCAGAGACGCGGCGCTGCAAGTGGGTGCGTTCGCCCTACCGGAAAATTCGCAAGACGCGGCCCTGTTAGTCACCTTGTCTCCGGGAGCCTACACCGCCGTGGTCTCAGGTATCGCCAACTCGACCGGCGTTGCCCTGGTCGAAGTCTACCTGATCGACTAGCCCTCAGAGTCAGGAATGCAAATGGTGGATTGAAACCTGAACGAGCAGCACATTCCCTACGGCATGCGTTGCTCGGTTCCGCTAGTTTCCAGTTTAATTTTGATGCTTTCCGCTTGGACCGCTACAGCTGCTCCGACACCGGAGTTGATGCAGGCGTTGGAGCAGTTTCGCACCGAAGGGCCCAAAGGCTGGGCATTCACTCAATCTACCTCCTCGCCAGACCGCAGTCGCGTCGAGTCTTTCGACCCGTTACAGCCGTATCACCTGAAATGGACGCTCATTGCTGAAAACAACCGCCCGCCCGAACCCTCGGAGTTGGAAAAATACCGTCAGCAGCAAATGCAACGCAACGGAGCAGGCTCGGCCCCGAATGTGAAAGAACAGATGGACTATGATACCGCGGAATTAATCGCGGAAGATGAGGCGTTCTCGACTTGGGTATTTGACCTTAAAGCAAGTGAGACTGACGACAGCTCCGCCGAACACATGGCGGTGCGCCTCCGCTTTCACAAGCCGAGTCAAACCATTACTCAAGTGCAACTGCACAGCACGGAACCCTTCTCGCCGGTCCTGGGGGTTAAAATCCAATCGGCCCAGACGACGATTGACTACTCCCTGCCCGACCACGACCGCCCTTCACTCCTCCAGAATATCGCAGTGCAAGTGCGCGGCCGCGCATTCTTTTTCAAATCCCTGGATTCCGATCTCGTCGTGAAGTATTCGGACTACCGCTACGCCGGGAAGCAATGATCGGAGCCCAGCCATGACTTCCGTGCCCTCTCTTCTACCCGCCCGCACAACCGTTCGATCCGCGTTTCGTTGGGCTCATCACTCGACCATCGATTTTCCCGGAACCGCGACACCGGATTTTGAGACCCTGTGTATTCTGCCGGTCTACAGTTACTGTGATCACGGCTTGGGACTTCCGCTCAATTTGGAGGAAGAGGTGGGTTCAGCGGTGCTCGAACGAGCGCTGGACTATCTGCCCGCGCCTCAATCAATTCGAATTTTGCCTCCGGTGGATTTCGGACTGGTGCCCTATGGACCAAAAATCGGAGCCCTCGACCCTGAGACGATGCATGGGCTGCTTAGTGAGATCAGCCAGAGCGTGAAAACAGCGGGCTATCGAAAGCTGGTATTTTGGGTCGGGAGTCCTTGGAACTCGGAACTAGTCGCTACGGCATCCCGTGATGCCCGAATCGAAATGGGGATGCAGACATTTGTCGTCGAATTCGACGGGGTCGGCTTACCGCTTCACCCCGCATGCGAAGACCGTTCGTCAATCCAGTCAATCGGGGCCTGCTTATTCGAAACCACTCCGGCAACTCCTCCTTTTGAGACGAATCGATCACTCCATTTTGATAAATCCCGCCCGGGTAACTGGGGACAGTCCCGCCCCCAAGTTTTTGATTCCTCTCTGGATGCGTCCGGTCTCCTGGAAGATTCGGCGCTGCGCTTCGCTTCACTGCTGTCAGAGATGATGGCCCGGGCGCCCTTGGGAGAGATGAACCACCGCGCCAGTGTTCCCTTGGTCGCCCCCGCCAATCCGCGGGTCGCGGCAACGGGATCCAGCGCTGGGAAACTTCGATTTTTGACAGGACTGGATGTGGCGGCGCTTCACCAATTGCAGGATAAGGATAACGGATTAGTCATCATTCCCATCGGCGCAATCGAGCAGCATGGACCGCACTTGCCGGTGGGGGTCGATTCGTTGTTGGCCCAAGCCGCCGTCTTGGGGTTGAACGAGCTGCTGCCACCCGATGCCCCGATTTGGTTTGGACCACAAATCACGTTTGGAAAGAGCAATGAACACCGCACGTTTCCCGGCACCATCTCCATTTCCGCAAAATCCCTACGCCGACTGATCGTCGCACTCGCGACCCAGCTCAAAGCCCTCGGTTTTGGTCATATCGGGCTCCTGAATACCCATGGCGGTAACAGTTCCGTGATCGATTACACCTTGAGAGAAATTCAAACCGAACTCGGTCTGCGCGTGACCCATCTTCGAATTCCATCCACCGCCGAGCTTTCACCGCAGGAAAATACCTGGGGCTT
>CAXBOL010000063.1:0-11721 GCA_963977295.1 uncultured Opitutaceae bacterium | reverse complement strand
GGGACGACGGAGGGCGGTCACGCCCTACCTCAAAACACGTTGCGCTAAAGTCTATTTCTCGGAAGACGTCGGTATTACAGTGCACTAGTGCTTAGTTGCGGAAATAAGCGCCACTCTGTCGTGGGCTTATCATCTGGGCCCGTGTTTCCGGGGAGGGCAACTGGCCGCTGGCACTCCTCCTTCGCCGTCGCCTTGGCTGCAGCCCAAATCGCTTCGCCGAACAATCTCTTGTTTGCGCAATCAAGCAAGAGTTGGGGTAGAGCGCGGGGTCGTCTTCCACTCGGGTGAACCTCGACAGGAATCAGCCCAAAATTGCGCAGAGAACAAATAATTTATCTTGAAACTGCAAAATTTGCATCCATTACTCGGCGCGTCCCCTTACCCCATCCGCCTTGTCCTTCTCGCTCTCCAACTTGGGAAATGTTGTCGCCTCTTCGTTTAGGTTGGGTGCGACCGTGTCCTTTGGGCGCGTGGCGAACCGAGGCACCGATGGGGTGGTGAAAACGAATTTCGGCACGGCTCCATACCTGACGAAATCGGCCCGTATCCTCTGATTGGTTGATCAAGTAGAACACAATCCGACCTAACAAAACCCATGAACATACCTACAAATCTTTCCACGCCCTCGCCGGCGTGGGGAATGCTCAGGACGTCGCGCCGCTTGGCGTGCACGCTTTCCTTGCTGGCGCTCGGCGTCAGTCCAAGTTTCGCCCAGCAAGCGACCGAAGATGCCGCCGATACCGAAGACGTCATCACGCTCTCGCCCTTTTCGGTCGAAACCAGTCAGGAAGTCGGCTATCAGGCGACCTCCACGCTGGCCGGCACGCGCATTAACACGAGTCTGACCAATCTCTCCAATTCGATCACGGTTGCGACCAAGGAGTTCATGGAAGATTTGAACGTGACCGATGCGACAAACCTGCTGCCGTTCTTGGGCAATATTGAAACCTCCGGTGCCGATGGCACCTTTGGTGGATCGGGTAACGGCACGACTATCCAATACAACGGAGTGAATCGTAATCCGGAAAACAACAACCGGATCCGTGGTTTGGCCAATGCGGACAACTCGCGCAACTACATGCCGACCAGTATTGGTTTCGATTCCTACAATGTGGATCGGGTGACGGTAAATCGTGGTCCTAATTCAATTCTCTTCGGTCTCGGTGCTCCGGGCGGTATTATCGATAACACGGTGATTACTCCGAAGATGCGGAATCGAAATGTTTTCGAGACCACGATCGCTTCCTTTGGCACGTTACGCATGAACTTCGATGTCGATCGCGAGTTGATCGATAACAAGCTCGGTATTCGCGTGGCTGCGCTGCGCGAGCGCAAGAAATGGCGTCAAAGCAACACGTTTGAGGACGATGAACGCCTCACGGCGGCCTTGGTGTTCAAGCCCTTCAAAAATGCCAATCTTAAGGTGAGCTACGAGTCCGGTAAGATTGACGCTCGTCGTCCACGTCCGAATGCGCCTCGTGATGCCTTCACGCGTTGGTGGGAGCCAGGATTTGATAAAGTGACTCATAGCCCCTATGACGATGAGTTTGGCACCATCGACCGCGACTACGTGCGGGCTCCGGGTGAGTGGTTTGGGCAACCAGGCGTGATCTATGATACCGTCGGTTCTGAAGCCTCCCGGTTGAACTTCGCTTGGGAAAATACGCGACGGGCGGGTAAGAGCTTCCGTGCCTACACAGTGGGGATCACCAAAGGTGACCAATGGTATCCTTCCGCCGCGGCGGCCGCGCAAGGCATTCAATTTGGGTCCTTCTTCGGCGATGAAGAAATCATTGATCGGTCGGTATTCGACTGGGTCGAAAACCTGCTCGACGGTCCGAACAAGAAAGAATGGGAAGATTTCGACGTGCTCAATGCGAGTTACGATCAAGCCTTCGACTACAAGCTCGGTTCCGTGGGCTTTGAGCTCTCCTACATGGAAGAGTCCATGGAGCGCAGCTGGTTTGACCTCTTTAACGGAGGACGCGGTTACAACATCAACATCGACATTAACACGACGCTCAATTGGGGCGCCCCCAACCCGAACTTCGGTCGTCCGTTCATGGCCGCTGGTAACCAACGCCAACAAAACAACATTGATCGCAATGTGCAGCGTGGCACCGCGTTCTTCGAGCTGGATATGAAGAAGGGCTCGGATGGTTGGCTCGGTTGGTTGGTGGGTCGTCACACCGGCACCGTCTTTGCGCAGGAATATGAAATCGACCGCGGCACGATCAATGCCCGCAACACGGTGGATGAGGCCTACTTGCTGGCCTCGGCAGGAACCACCAACATGAACTCGGGCGCGGCGGATGCTCGCACCCAAGTGTATCTCGGACCGAATTTGTCCGGATTGAGTTCAGCGTCGGGCGCTAATATTCAAGGAGTCACCGAAGTGTTGAGCACGGGCACGACCACGGGTTGGTATTTTGATGAAAGTGCCCCCGGTGGGGGGGCATGGGCAACGCATCCGGTCACCATCAACGATGTCCGCGACGACGCGACGTTCTACAACACCATTAATGGTCAGTCGCTGAACCGTCAGGTGACCGAATCACAAGCCTACATTCATCAAATGTATCTCTTCCAGCAAGAGTGGCTCGTCGGCACTTACGGCTACCGCAAGGACAAGGTGACCTCGTATGGCTCTACCGTTTCGCGTGATGCGCGGAACCTCATTGATTTGAGTTCCCGTGAGCTTTCGACCACCCCGGCGGAAGAGCCTTTCGAGGCCACCACCAAGTCGTATGGTGCCGTGTTGCACGTGCCTGAATTTGTGCCGTTGCCCGCTGGCACCAATCTCTCGTTCCACTGGGGTGAGTCGGAGAATTTCCAAATCTCCGCGCCTCGTATCGATGTATTTGGAGATTTGATTCAACCCCCGCAGGGCACGACCACCGACTACGGGTTTACCGTGGGATTGATGGACAATAAATTTAACGTGAAGGTAAACTTCTATGAGTCGGTCGCCGGTAATGTTTCGTTTGGCTACCCCGGGTTTCTGTTCGAAACGGATCGTCGTATCGTTCGTTACAATACGCAAGCGGAGCGTGATGCCGCAGGCTATCAAGGTCCGCCCGACTTCTACAAAAGTCTCACGGGCTGGTCTATTGTAGATGCGCCTGGGACGATCAGTGGGCAAAACGTCCAGCAGACTGGCACCAGTTTCAGCCTGCAGGACACGCAAAGCACCTCATCGGAGGGAACTGAAATCGACCTGATCTACAATCCGACCAACAACTGGCGTATCTCGATGAACGTGGCTCAACAAAAAGCCATGCGCAGTAATATCGCTCCCGCTACGGTCGAATATCTCACTTACCGTATTGGCGAGTGGACCACTGGCGCGGCCTCCAATCTGATCGCTGACGAGTCGGATCAACCGGTTAACATCCGCGTCTACGACACCCTGCTCAACAGTCTCAATAGTTCGCTCGCGGCGGAAGGCCAGTCGGTGGCCGAACTGCGCGAATGGCGCGCCAACTTCGTGACCAACTATCGATTCGGCCGGGATTCTAAATTCAAAGGCTGGAGCGTGGGTGGTGCGCTGCGCTGGGAAGACGACAAAGCCGTGGGCTATCCCATCACCTTACAGCAGGTTGATGGTCAAACTCTGGCGTTGCCGGACCTCACGAGCCCCTACCGGGACGATCCCGTCACCCGCCTCGATGTGTGGTTCGGCTACGGCACGAAGATCATGAACGACAAGGTGGATTGGAAGATCCAGTTGAACGTCGCCAACGCGCTCAGCAGTGGAGATATCATCACCACCGCGGTGCAGCCCAACGGGGCCGCACGTTCGGTCACCTGGCGCGAAGGCCGCACTTGGAGACTCCGTTCGACGTTTACGTTCTAAACGATTTTTCGGATAGGGATAGCGTATCCGAAAATATATTTCAGCCGGGCATCTGCGGGTGCCCGGCTTTTTGTATCCGACGGCCCGAGACCCGTCCACCGTCCGTGTGATTGAGTGGCACCTGGTCGGGCAGTTTGTTGGTAACCGCGAAGTCCATGAAGGCGCGCTAAGGCTGAAGGACACGAAAATCAAATTTTTGCCCACTCAACTACACGAAAAGGCACTAAAACCAGAAGCCGGGAAATGTAGGAGCGAGCTTGCTCGCGATGGCAGTGGAGTGGAGCCGTGGGCGGGGTTGGTTTTTAACCACGTCTATGAACGGAGTGAATGGCCTTATAACAGCAGCCCGATTAAATTAGACTAGTTTTAACGCAAAGTCACTAAGCCGGTAAGAACGCAAAGCATGACAGTGAATAACTTGCGGCCCAACTTAGCGGCTCCGCGACTTGGCGTTAAAGTCTCGATCCCAGCGGTGGTTGGTATGATACCGGCCGGAACGGGTGATGCCACTGAATTGGGCGGCGGTGAGGCAGGTGGGATCGCGTGCCAGCACGGCTCCTACTTTGAGACTATGCGGGCTTGACCGGGTGATTAGCGCTGGGTCTGCCGATTTCGTAGTCGGGTAGCCTCTTCCGAGAAGCCGTTTTGGGTGAGGCGGGGAATGGCCAGTTCGATGATTTGGGCGGCGTGGGTGGGTTTTCCGGCGGCGAGATACGCTTCGACCAACAGAAACGGACCGGTCGGGAGGGGGAGGTTGTCCAGAATGTCCTGCGGGTAAAATGTCTCCTCGTCCGGCAGCGAAACCAGGGTGGTGAGTCGAGTCAGTGCTTGGGCGGGGTTGTTGGTCTTGATGGCGAGTTCGGCGGCCAGCAGCAGCGCATCCAGATGGGTGGGTGACAGGGCGAGGCAGTGCTCGATGGATTCCAAGGAGTGAGGGAGTTGATTCTCGGCGCGGGAGATCAGCGCGAGGTTGTAGTGGGCGGTGGCCTGGATTGCTTGGAGGGGCGCGGCAGCACCGACCTTGAGGTCGGCGGGAGCGGCGGCGGTCGCAGCGATGAGTCGCACTTTGGCGGCATCGATCTGGCCCAATCGCCACAGCGCTTCGCCGTATTCGAGTTGGAATTGGGCGGAGTCCGCAAAGGTCGAGAGGTTCTGGGCGAAAGTCGCCAGGGCTGCGGTCGTTTCACCGGTTGAAAGTAAGAACCGGGTGAGAAACAAACAGGCCATGAGGTGGCCGGGATTGGCCTCGTAGGTTTCACGAATGAGGGTGCCGGCCGCCGCGAAGTCGCGGTCCTGCATGAGGAGTCGGGCCAGCGCCAACCGAGCCGAAATCATGTTGGATTGGTAGCGTAGCGCGGCTTGGTAGTAGTTGCGGGCGCGAGAGGCGTCGCCTTGTCGCTCCGCGAGCGTTCCCAGTTTGAAGTGCGTGCTGGCGAAGGTCGGATCCAGCTGGAGGGCGGTGTTGAACGCGGTCTCGGCCTGCGCAAATTCACCCTGTTGTTCGAGGTAGAGGCCGTTAAAATAGTGGTAGCGCGCCTCACCTCCGGCCATGGCGATATCGTAGTCTTTTTGCGTGGCGATCAGTTGCGGCAAGTCGGCCGGATCCTCGGGAATGACTTGAATCATCGCCTCGGCCATTTCGTCCTGAGAGCTCCACCCTCCGCGCACCGCGACCGGCGGGGAGGCGGGATTGAAGGGGTTGGCGGCCGAGTTGTCGTAAGTATAGTCCATGTGCAGGACGGTGCCGGCCGGCAGACTCAGCGGGGTCTGGAGACGATAGTCGCCCTGCCAATTGAAGTCCCAATCGGGGATGTGTAGCAGCCATTGTTTTTCTCCGTTGGGCAGCATCGCAAACAGTTTTAGATCTTTGCCCAAGTAGTGCGCGTGCGGATAAAGACTGAGCACTTTTACCGGGACGGGGATCGTAATTTTTTCGGTGATTCTGTAGGCAGATTCGCCCGCCGGGATCTCGATGTCGAAGTTCCGCAGTTGAAAGACAAACGACTGCAGCGATGGCGGTTCGGCGGAGAAATACAGTCCGATTTGAGGCGCAATCGGTTCGTCGCGACCAGTGGGGAGCATGTGCAGCTGGAGCACCAGATCGGTGCCGGGGTTGACTGTCCACGCCGTGCCGGGAAACGCTTCGTAAGGGGCTTGTCCCGGAGTCCATCCGACGATGTGGCCGGAGGGCGGCACACCCGAACCGATTCCCATGCCATCGTAGCCGGAGCCGGGCTCGGCCTCGTCTCGTTCGCGGGCCCGTCCGGTGTCATCGAGCAGCAGAAGCGCGTGATGAATCGCCAGCCTGGTGCCAGGTCTAAACTCCACCGCGCGGACGTAGCGGGGGCTCTTGAGCGGGAGGGGAATGGCGAAGTTGCGATAGACATCAATGCCGTCGCCGGGAAGTGAATACGGAGTAGGGAGTTCGACAATCAGGTCGGGGGGGCCAAGCTGCCAGCCTTTGGTATTTTCGGGGAGGGGTGAGATTTGACTGAGATCACCGGTCGGAGTGTCGGCGTCGTGCCAGGCGGAGAGGATCGCGATTTCGGTGGCAGTGAGATGGCGTTCACCGATGAGGGGAGGTCCTTGATCCCGGGCGGGTTTCCACGGTGGCATGTAACCGCTGGCAGTGACTTCGGCGATCTGACGCGCGCGACGGCTCACTTGGTCGTAAGTCATCAGACTGAAGGGGCCGATGCCTTCCGGTTGGTGGCACCCGACACAGTTTTGACGTATGATTGGGGCAACGTGCTCGGCGAACGTGATCGGCGGCTCAGGGGTTTGAGCCTCCAGAGCGATGGCGACGAATGGCGCGGGAAGGAGCAATGTGAAGAGGGATGCCATGGGTCTTTGAACGAAGCGCAAAATGCCTTTCAATTCAGCGTCAGGTGCAGGACGCTGTCAGCGTTAAAGGAGCGTATGAGCTGGAATCCGGTCTGGCTAAATCGAGGGGGACCGCGAAGCAGGTCGGCGTGATGAGATGCGATGAAAGCGGGGAGGGGGGCACCGCGGACTGTTTTTTTAACCGCGAAGGGCGCGAAGACTACGAAGTCGGAACAGTAGATTGGAAAAAACAAAAGGAAATTCCAGGGAGCGCATGCGGGGACGATGAACGGGGCAGAGAATAGGCAAGGTTTGGTAACTGCTAAACCCATGAGGTCACATCACGTGGGAGGGGTTTTATACCCCGACCTGCGGTTGAGTGGTGGTTTAAGTCGGGGCGTGAAACCCCTCCTGCTTGATACTGCCCCTCACTGGGTAGTCTTGGTTTGCAATCGTTCATATGGATTCCGCTAAACGTTGGCGTGAGGGAGCTGGACGAACGTCTTGGTTTTGGACTTAGTCGACGCATGGCTTCGTTTTTACCCCTTCGTAACCCGTCTCCGCACGGTCGATTTCATTTCTCGTCCAAGCTCATCCGTGGCGTGAGCATGAGTTTGGTCTTGGTGAGTATGGCCGTGGCGCATCCCGAGCATGGCACCGTGCCAGGGGCCGATGTCGCGAAGATGGTGAAAACGGGGAATGGGAAACATGTTTACGAGACGGTGCCGGGTTGGGGGGCGATGCCTGATGGGGAAATTTTGGGACCGACACATGGCGGCGTGGCGATCAGCAAAAACGGGGATGTCTACGTGTCCACCGATGGGGATCGGTCGATCTGCGTGTTTTCAAAAGAAGGCCTGTATCTGCGTAGTTTTGGAGCGGAGTTTTCCGGGATTCATTCGCTTTCAATGCGTGAAGAAAACGGCACTGAAGTGCTGTATGGGGCGCATTTGCGGGAACAGCGGGTGGTAAAGCTGTCGTTGGACGGGAAACTTCTCCTGGAGATCAAAGACACGCCAGAGCAACCGATTAGAGAAACGTTTAAAGGTCTGACCGCGGTGGCAGTCACACCGGACGGGCGGATAATTGCGGCAGTGGGTTATGGCTCGAACATCATCTTCATCTTCGATGCGAAAGGGAAGTTGCTGAAATCGTTTGGCTCGAAAGGCACGGAGTTGGAGCAATTCCGGGCGGCGCACGGGGTGGCGTTGGATATTCGATTTGATGAACCGCGGTTGATTTTTGCGGATCGGGAGAACCGTCGATTGAAGCACTACGATTTGGATGGGAATTTACTCGGGGTGTTTACGTCGAATCTGCGTCGGCCCTGTGCGATGTCGTTTTGGGGGGAGTATTGCGCGGTGGCCGAGTTGGAAGGTCGCGTAACCATCGTGGACAAAACGGGGACGCCGGTGGCATTTTTAGGCGACAATCCCGACAACGCGCAGTGGGCAAATTTCAAGGTGGAGCTGGCCGATTTGCCGGCCGGAATATTCTCCGCGCCGCACGGCCTGAGCTATGACCCTGAAGGTAACCTCTACGTGCAGGACTGGAACAAGTCCGGCCGCATCACGAAGCTACGGCGGGTGAGCGAGTAAGTTGGTGTTGGGAGGGGAGGGCGACGACGCTGGACCCGCTGAATTTGGGGTGCTGGGCCACAACGGGGAAGAAACGTGGAACGGAGCAGCACCGGAATTTTTTAACCATCCCGCAGGGCGGGAGACACGAATGGCTTCGCTAACGCTGCGCCGGAAACGCGACCTTTTTTCTGCCCAACTCAACCGGACTTCAAACGGAACGGTAGTGACGTGTATTCGTGTCTCCCGCCCTGCGGGATGGTTAAAACGCTCCAAGTATTCGAAGTTTCTTAGCAGGAAACGGAGAAGGTCGCCAATCTGTGTGAACGAGTCACTTCGTTCTTTGGTTCATCTTTGGTGGCTAGTCCCTCCATTGATCTAAAAACCGCAGTTCGTCACAGAGGCAAACCGGAGGTTCACCGAGAATCAGGGAAGAGACTAAGGAGATTAGATTTCTCCCGAGGACGGAAAGCCGCTTACCAACGATTTATTTCGTAACCCTGGCTCTGTGAACTCTGTGCCATTCTCCGTGACCTCAGTGACCGAGTTCAAATGCGGCATTTAAGATTAATTGCAGGACTTTGGTCCTACTCCGCCGCGGCGCGCCCAGCGGTCACGCCCTACCTCGGGTTCAGATGTTGGGCGTAAAGCCCAACCCACATTTCCTCTTTTGCGGTCTTCGGTTTACACCGATGAGTCGCGCGGGGTGGCAGCCGAGACGGGGAGGTTGGTTTTGGTCGGGCGACTGAGGGCGCTGCGGGCGACTTTGCCGGCGAAGGTCCGGAGGTCATCGAGCAATACGTAAAAGAGCGGAACCACGATCAAGGTGAGCAGCGTTGATGTGATGAGGCCGCCGATCATGGCCCGACCCATGGGGGAGTAGGGCATGCCGATCATTTTCGAGTTACCCAGAGCCATGGGGAGTAGGCCGAAGATGGTCGTGCAGGTGGTCATGAGGATGGGGCGCAGTCGTTGTTCGCCGGCCTGAATGAGTGCCTTCATGCGATCCATGCCTTCTTCGCGGAGGCGGTTGGTGAGATCGACGAGCACGATCGCGTTGTTCACCACGATACCGATGAGAATGACCATGCCGATCGCTGACATCATCCCCATCTCGGTGTCGGTGATGTAGAGGGCCCAATACACGCCGAGAAAGGAGAATGGAATCGAGATAATGACAGCGAGGGGGAGGATGAAGGACTCAAACAGCACTCCCATGAGCAAGAAGACGAACGTCACCGAAAGGATCATGGCGAACATCTGCGCGTCGTTGGACTCTTTCAGTCGAATGAAGCGCACGCCCTTGTCCCAGCGATAGCCGCGGGGCATCTCGAAGCCGGCCATGACGCCATCCACTTGTTCGTAAACGGCGGTGACGGCGCTGCGCGCCACGAGGGCAGAGATAGTGATCGTCGTTTGACGATTTTGGCGGCGGATTTGACCAAGAGTTTTTTCGACTTTCAGGGCGGCTACCGACTCAAGGGGGATCTCGCGACCGTTCTCGGCGAGAAAGGTCATCGATTTAAGATCGTCGATGCCTTGTTCATCGACGTTTTCGAGCTCCACCTCGATGTCGACCTCGCGACCGTCTGGCGTGTAAAATTTTCCGACGTCACGACCGCGCATCGAGTAGGAGATTGCGCTGGAAACATCGCGGGGATTGACCCCGAGTTCGAGCGCTCGTTCACGATTGATCACGACCTTCATTTCGTCGCCACCGCGATCCATGGAGGTTTCGACGGAAACGACGCCATCAATACTAGCCATGCGGTAGCGGGCTTCTTCCCCCAGGGCAATAAGAGTCGCCGTATCGTCGCCATAGAGGGAAATGGAGACGCGTCCTTGTTCGCTCTCACCCCCGCCATACCGCGACGATTTTGTGGTCACGCCTGGGGGCAATTGGAAGTTTTTGTTCATGTGCTCGATGATTTCGGCCTTGGTCAAGGGGTCCTTGCTTCGGCCGGTGGCGACCATGATGTTGTGCCAAACGACTTCATACCACTCCGTGGGCTCGTTGTCTTTGAATCGACCTTGGATGCGGCCGCCGTCGCGCCGGTAGCTCGATTCGACTGACTCGATGTTGTAGAGATCGCGGTGGCTGAGGATGAATTGCTCGGCGGTCGACATGAAGGCCGTGGTCTCTTCCAACGTGTTGCCCGTGGGCGTGTCGTAGTAAAGCCGAAGGTTGTTTTCATTATTGCCGCCGCCGCCGCCTTCGCTGGACTGTTTCACCTCGCTGATCGGAAACATGATGGTGGAGAAAATGACCAGCACGAGGAGGCTGGCTTCGATGCGATGGGCGAGCACCCATGCGAGCACTCTGCTATAGTGGCGACGGATCCAAACGATGGATTTGGGTTCGTCGTGATGAGCTCCCCGGGAAAAGTGCTTGGTCGCCAACGGAATGAACACCAGCGCGATGAACAATGATGCGAGCAAGGAAATGACGACAGGGATGCCGATGCGAAGCATCCAGAACGAAAACTCAGCTTTATCACTCATGAGAATGAGCGGTAGAAACACAACCACGGTGGTGAGGGTGGCCATGGTCACCGCCAGACCCACTTCGCCAGCCCCGGTGATGGCCGCTTCGATGGCGGGTGTGCCGGACTGTCGTTTGCGATAGATGTTCTCAACAATCACGATGGCGTTATCGACCACGAGTCCGACGCTGAGCAGGAGGCCCATCATGGTCGCCATGTTCAGGGTCCAATCCATGAAATAGATGGCGATGACCGTGCACAGGAGGGAGAGCGGAATGGCCAAGGTGAGGATTCCCGTCATGCGGGGCGCCCGCAGAAACGAGAAGATAACAATGGCGGCAAACAGGCCGCCCCAAAGTCCGGTCGACTTCAGATTGTCGATCGATTCACGGACGTGTTTGCCCTGATCCCAAAAGACTTCGTAGCGCAGGCCCTTCAACTTGGGGTCTTCCGCCAGTTCATGAATGGCCGCGATAATGCCGCGGGAAATGGCTTCAATATTACCGCTCGATTCACGGGTGATCTCCACCCCGATGGCGGACGCCCCGTCGATGCGGTAAACGTGTTGTGATTTGTCTGAGCCGTAGTAGACGTTGGCGATATCGCCAAGGGTCACGCGATGGACGGGATCGATGATTAAGTTACGGATTTCCTCGGCGCTGGAAAACCGACCCACGGAGCGCACGTAGACCTTGCTGCCGCCCTCCATGATGTATCCATTAGGAAGAGAAAGGTTTTGGCTCTGCAAGGTGCTCATCAGCCGATTGGGATCAATACGATGACTGCGCAGCCGATCATCGAAGAGCTCGATTTGAATCTCTTTTCGACTTACCCCCCAAGAGTCGACGTTGCCTACTCCCTCCACCCGCCGAAAGGTGGGTTCGATCAAGGTTTCGAGCACGTAGCCTTTGTCCTCAATCTCGTCGGGCAGATTGAGCACGAGATACATCATCGGGATGTCGTTTTCGTCCCAGCGCCGGAC
>CAXBOL010000062.1:0-11724 GCA_963977295.1 uncultured Opitutaceae bacterium | reverse complement strand
CAACTGTTGGAGCACCAATCGCTAGCAGTAGAATTTGATCTTTCGATTTGAGTGTTTTGACGAAGTATCCAACTGGAATCCAAGCGATTCGAAGCCCCATCCACCATGCGAGCGGAGCCAATCCAACTCGTCTGGTCGAATCCGCCAAATGTGTGGCAATGAAAGTGCGTTCGGTCTCACCGTTGATTGGATTTCCTCCCATCGCTATCCGAATTAAAATATAGGGCAAAAGTCCGAGAAGGAGCCACCATTCAAATTTTCGTTTAGAATGACTACCGCCAATTTGTCTGGAGAGGAGTGCCAACGGCAGACCAATAATAAATCTCTCATCAACCCATGGAGCGAGAAGAACGGATGCCACCAATAAGGTCCGATTTTGGCTGAATGTTACGACCAGTAAGCCGAGCCAGATCCAGCTATCGTTTATCCCATACCAGTGAAGTGGAACCATCACGGCTGAGGTAGTTGCGACAATCAATGTCGCGGCAATCGTGAACTTCCAGTCTTGGCTTTTGCTCCGGATTAAGTCCGAAACGTAGGCCAATAAAATGACTGCGCCTATCCAAGGTATGAAGAACGCGGACTTCCCGTTCAGATGAAGTATTTTGGCGACTAAGGGTGGAGCGATCCTCCACTTCATGGCAGACTCAATATCCGTCCGGAACGGATCTTCAACTTGCGACAAAAACGTGTTGGCTCGATCCCATACAAACGTCCCTGGCTTCTCGTCGGTCATTAGCCACAGTCGTGGGGAAAAAAAGACCAACGTTACGGCGATTACACCCAGCGCGACACAAAGGTGCCTGAAGGGATCTTTACTCATACATGAATAGACCGTTGCTCGGGGAGGTCTTCGTCCTGCTCATCAGTCTTTCCTTTGCGGGCCGCGATGGCCCATTGATAGGTGTCGACGTAGCGTCGTGCGGAGGCTCCCCAGCTGAAATCCTTCGCCATGCCGTTGAGGCGAAGTTGGCGATATTCGTTGGGTCGATCGTAGTAAGTGGCGCACGCCCACCCCACGGTATTGTAGAGGGCGAGGGCGGTGGCGTCGGCGAACTTGAATCCCGTGCCTTGGCCGGTGCCTTCTTGGAATTGTTCGACGGTATCGACCAACCCGCCCGTCGCCCGCACGATGGGCGGCGTGCCGTAGGCCATGGCGTAGAGTTGGGTGAGGCCACAGGGTTCGGCCCGACTTGGCATCACAAAAAAGTCGGAAGCGGCTTGGATCTGGCTGGCCAGTTTGCCGTTGAATCCAACATGCAGGCCGAGTTTACCCGGAAACCTTGCGGCGGCCTCGCGGAACATGCTTTCCAGGCCAGCGTCGCCACTGCCGAGCACGACAAATTGCACATGCATGCGCTCGAGGATAAACGGCAGAGCCTCGGCTAATAGATCGAGTCCTTTTTGGGTGGCGAAGCGCGAAACGACGCCGAAAAGCGCAATGTGTGGATCGATCTCGAGCCCCATCTGTTTTTGCAAGGTGGCTTTACAGGCGGATTTCCCCCCAAAGTTTTCCGCGGAATAATGGAAGGGGAGTTTGGGATCGGTGGCCGGATTCCAAACCGTCTCGTCGATGCCGTTGACGATTCCGAGGAGATCCGCCGCGCGGAAGCGGAGCACATGGTCCAAACCAAAGCCGCCGGCCTCGGTTTTTATTTCTTCAGCGTAAGTCGGACTGACCGTGGTGATCTTGGTCGAGTGGTAGAGCCCGGCCTTCATCATGTTGACCTTGCCGTGTGATTCCGTGCTGTCGGAACGAAACTCGACGGCGGGAACGTGGGCAAAATCCAAGGCCCGGCGGTCGCAGTAGCCCTGATGTTCCAAATTGTGGATGGTGAACACGGTGGCCGTATCGCGCAGCGGGCTGTCGCGTAGCGTCGTATTGAGCAGCAACGGGATGAATCCGGTGGTCCAATCGTGGCAGTGGATGACGTCGGGGATCCAGTCGAGCTGCAAGCAGAGCGTCAGCGCACCGCGGCACAAAAAGATAAAACGAAGATCGTTGTCGGGATGATCGCCCCACGGGCCCGCATAGACCTCAGGGCGATCAAAGAACTGACCATGCTCCAGCAGGTAAACTGGCACATCGGAGCCGGGAAGATGGGAGGTCCAAGTGCGGCCCCAGTGAGTGGCGACACCGACCTCGACGCCGATGGGTTCTTCGCGGGCCGACCAGTCGTCGGTGATCTTGATGCTGCTGTAGGCGGGACAAATCACGCGAACGTCGTGGCCCATCTTTTCGAGATCCTTCGGTAAGGCACCTACCATGTCGGCGAGACCGCCCACTTTGACAAATGGTTCAACTTCGGGAGAGACAAATAGGACCTTGAGAGGAGTCACAGCGAGGAGCGGAGGAAGATAAGACGGAAGAGTAAAGCGAAACCTCAGCTTTATACTATCAGCCCGATAGCAATCAGATTTTACAGGAGGAAACAGAGGAAACGAAGAAGGTCGCAAATGTATGGAAACCAGGAACTTCGTTCTTTATAAATCTTCGGTGGATAGTCCATTAAGGGACTAGGGGATTAGAGGGTTTCCAAAAGTGCGGGCAGGTCGCCGATCGACTTCAGAGGGTGAAACTTGGGGCCCTCGGGATCGCGGTCGGCGCGATCAAGGGCCCAGGTGTGCGGGTAAGGCACGTGGGCGGCGTGGGCTCCGAGTTCGAGGACCGGCAGGATGTCGCTTTTGATGGAGTTTCCCACCATCAGGAACTCCGCGGGGTCGATTTGGTGCCGTTGCAGAATTCTCGCGTAAGTGGCGGGATCCTTTTCGGTGACCACCTCTAGGTCGGTGAAGTGAGGGTCGAGTTGGGAAAGGCTGAATTTGCGGGACTGGTCGCGGAGGTCTCCCTTGGTGATGATCAACATGCGGAAGCGCTTGGTGGCGGCGATGGCGGCGACGGTTTCGGGCACGCCATCGAGAATTTCGACTGGGTGGTCTAGCATATCGTGGGCCAGCGCGATGATTTCACGGATCTCATGGGCCGGGATCGAGCCATCGCTGAGTTCGATGGCCGTTTCGATGGCCGAAAGGGTGAAACTTTTGATGCCGTAACCGTAGCGTCCAAGGTTGCGGCGCTCGGTGGCGTTGAGGGTGTCATCGACCTTGGTGGCGTCGTGGTAGTGCGCGAGCAGCTCGCACAAGCGACCGTGGGTTGCCACGAACAAGGTTTCGTTGTGCCACAGCGTGTCGTCCGCGTCAAAGCCGATGGTTTTTATCATAGTCTTCAAGATGGGACCCCAATTTGAAGACGAAAGCGAAAAGCAGGAAGTGGGCAGCAAAACGCCCCGTGATCCGCAATCACGAGGCGCCGGTTTGCATTAGGCTCCCCGGAGGGAGAAAAGGTTAAGGCTGGGTGTCGTCTGCTGATGGCGCCCCGCGCTTGCGGCGGCTTTCCAATGCGGTCGAGCGTTTGCGTAGTCCGCGGTCGAGGCGTCCGACTAGTTCATCGATGGCTTTGTAAGCGTTTTCTTCGGCAGCTTCAGCCACGATATCGGGCCCGCCGATCTCGATGCGACCCTTGGCCACAAAGTGGGCGCCGATGGCGCGAGAGGTATCTTGTTCGAGATCGACTCGCACCCGCACGATGCGGGGTTCGTGGCGGAGCAGTTTACCCACCTTGGTGGCCACGGCTTGTTTGATCGCGGTAGTAAGGCTGAGGTGGATACCACTGACGATGATACGATCGTCGAGCAGTTCGGGGGAAAGGGTTTCAGTAGTCATCGCCCCCACTAAACCGCAAAAAACTCCGATCGGGTATTACAATCGGAGTAGCATATTCTCGCCTACGATCAAGCAGGCGAGAGGGAGTCAAACAAAGCCCCGGATCAGTCGACTTTGGGCAGATCGGCGTCGATCTCGATCGCGCGAGGATGGTTCCGGTTTTTGAGGCGCTCGGTCGCACGTTTGCGCAGGCCGCGGTCCAATTCACTGACGAGCTTGTCAATGGACGCGTAGGCATCGTCGCCGTTGGACGAGGCAATGATGTCCGGGCCGGAAATCTCGATCAATCCCTTGGCCGTGAACTGGCCGTGGTGGGATTTCGTTTCGTGATATTCGATATCGATTCGGATGCGATCGAGGCGCGGCTCGTGGCGGATCAGCTTAGTCGCTTTTTCGCGCACGTGGGCTTTAATCGCATCAGTAAGATCAAGGTGAATACCGCTGATGATGAGTTTTTCGTCGAGGACTTCGGGGGGGATTTCTTGGATCATGAAATAGGGGTTATTTGATGGATACTGGTGGGATGCTTGGGGGTGGTGACCCCGGATGCAATGGTTTGATGTAGGCAGATTTTGTGTTTCGTGTGTTGGAATTGGGAGGTGATACCTTCAGCCCGATTAAATTAGACTAATTTTAACGCAAAGTCACTGAACCGGTTAGAACGCAAAGATAAGCAGTTGAATAACTTGCCCCTCAATTCTGCGGCTACGCGACCTGGTGTTGAAGTCTAAATCCAAGCGGTGATTGGTATGAGTCATCGCTTTTTCTGCAGGGCGGCACTGAACCAGTCGCCGCCAAGCGCGGTATTGCCGTCCCGACGCGGCGCAGAGCGAGAGTTACCGGGACTGGGGCGACGGGAAGGACCGTCATTTCCGCCGCCTCGGGTCGGTTTGGCACCGAGCTCGGGTTGGGCTTTCATCGAGAGAGCGATACGATTCCGGGGCAGGTCGATGTCGGTCACGGTGACCATGACCTTTTGGCCGGGTTTTACGTGTTCGGACGGATCCTTGACGAAAGTGTCGGCGATTTGGCTCACGTGCACGAGGCCGTCTTGGTGGACCCCGACGTCGACGAACGCGCCAAAGGCGGTGACGTTGGTCACGATACCGGGAAGTTTCATCCCAATTTTGAGGTCCTCGGGTTTGCTGACCCCGGCGGTGAAAGCGAAGGCCTCAAATTTTTCCCGAGGGTCGCGTCCGGGCTTTGCGAGTTCGGCGAGAATGTCCTGCAAGGTGGGCAGGCCCACGTCGGTCGATACATAGGCTTCGAGCTTGATCCGGTTGCGCAGCTTGAAGTCGGCCATGAGGTCCTTGACCGTGACGCCCAGATCGGCCGCCATGCGCTCCACCAGAGCGTAGCGCTCGGGATGGACGGCGGATTGGTCAAGGGGGTGGGCGGCATCACGGATGCGCAGGAAGCCTGCGGCTTGCTCGAACGCCTTGGGTCCGAGGCGAGGCACATCGAGAAGCTGAACTCGAGATTGGAAGGGCCCGCTGGAATTTCGGCGTTCGATGATGGCGGCGGCGGTAGTCGAGTTAAGGCCGGAAACATAGGCCAGGAGTTGCTTCGAGGCGGTGTTAAGTTCGACGCCGACCGCATTGACGGAACTGACCACGGTGTCGTCGAGCGAGCGGCGAAGTGCGGTTTGGTCGACGTCGTGTTGGTATTGGCCTACGCCGATAGATTTTGGGTCCAGTTTTACCAATTCGGCCAGGGGATCCATGAGGCGACGACCGATGGATACGGCGCCGCGCACGGTAAGATCGTAGTCGGGGAATTCTTCGCGCGCGACTTCGGAGGCGGAGTAAATGGAGGCTCCGGATTCATTCACGAGCACCACCGGAATGGAAGGGGGCAGCTTCAGGGCGCGCACGAAATCCTCGGTTTCGCGACCGGCGGTGCCGTTGCCGATGGCGATCGCCTCGACTTTGAAGAACTCAATGAATCCGCGGAGTTTTTCTTCGGCCTCGGTGGCGTGACGGTCGGGGTAGATAACGTCGTTGTGCAGCAGTTTACCTTGGCGATCGAGTAAGACGACTTTGCAACCCGTGCGGAAACCAGGATCGATGGCCATGACCGCTTTTTGACCGAGGGCGGAGGCAAGCAGCAATTCGCGGAGGTTGTCGGCGAACACTTTGATGGCGTCGGCATCGGCTCGCTTTTTGGAGTCGAGGCGCATTTCCGTTTCCATTGAGGGGAAAATCAGGCGCTTGGCTGAATCGTCGGCGGCGAGGCGAACTTGTTGGGCTGCCGGCGAAGTGTTGGTGGCGTAGAGGCGATGCAGTTCGGCGAACGCGAGCTCCTCGTCGTTGAGCTGTACGCGCATCATGAGGAAGCCCTCTTTTTCGCCGCGGCGCATGGCGAGCACGCGATGGGATGGGGCGGTGGCAAACGATTCGGACCAGGCGAAGTAGTCTTTGAATTTTGCACCGGCCTCTTCTTTGCCGTAGAGGACCTTGGAGGAAACGGTGGATTGGGTGCGGTAGAGCAGGCGGATTTTTTCGCGGGCCGTTGCGTCGTCGCTGATGCGTTCGGCCAGGATGTCGCGAGCGCCCAGGAGCACGTCTTCGATGGTCTCGAGCGTGTTGGTTTTCGTCTCGTGGGTGACAGAATTGCCTACAAAGACCGCGGCGGCGGCAACCGGGTCGAAGGTTGGGTCCTGAGACCAGAGTTGTTCGGCCAAGGGATCGAGTCCGAGCTCCTTGGCGATGGTGGCTCGGGTGCGTTTTTTGGGACGGAAAGGCAGGTAGATGTCTTCCAACTGCGTGACGGTTGAGGCGGCGTTGAGGGCTTTTTCGAGCTCGGGAGTCAGGAGGCCGCGATCTTTCAAGCCGGAAAGAATTGAAGCGCGTCGGTCATCGACGGCGCGCATGGCTTCGAGGCGGTCGCGGATGGCCATGACGGCGACCTCGTCCAGGGAGCCGGTGACCTCCTTGCGATATCGGGCGATAAACGGGACGGTGGCGCCTTCCGCCAGGAGTTGGGCAGTGGCAGCGATTTGGGCGATCGAGATCGAGAGCTCTTCCGCGAGGAGAATGATGTGGTCGGGATTGGGGGAAGCCGAGTCAGAGGACATGCGCAGAGAAAAGGGGTCGATTCCACGCATCGCCGGGGTGGTCGCAAGGTAAAATAGTGCTTAAAAGTTCTGCTAAAAAGCCTAATATAAGAAATTGAAATTCA
Source organism: uncultured Opitutaceae bacterium (assembly GCA_963977295.1). Lineage (GTDB taxonomy): Bacteria > Verrucomicrobiota > Verrucomicrobiia > Opitutales > Opitutaceae > Actomonas. The sequence continues at coordinate 4,821 of CAXBOL010000062.1, read as the reverse complement.
GTTAAATAAGGCAGGTTGTCACTTATTAAGTGACAACATGCCGCGCACGACTCAGGTCCTGCGAGATCGGGCGGGTTTGGCAAGGAATTTTGGGTGTAATCGGCAAAAACACGCCGAGCGGCCAAAGGCCTGCGACTGCGCCGGGGCTTCAGAGACTGGAGGAGCGAGCACAGGAGCCAACGCGGTAGGATGCCGCATCGGCGTTTGTGTTTCCCTGATTGGCCCCCTTGCCAATGCGGACGAGGCAGGAGGAGGGCTTGACTGAGTAGACTGATTTAGGTGGGAGGGGTTTTAGACCCCGACTTGAACGGGCCATTCCACCGTGGTTCGGGGTGTAACCCCAACGTCTTGAACGATTTTGACTACAAAAGGTAGGGGCGGCCCCAGCCTTTGCACAAGGCTACGGCGGACACGCCGCTGGGCCGTCCGCATCTGCCTCCATGCGAATCCTGCAACTCTCCGCCATCCTTGCACGCCCACTGGCTTCATTGACCATCAGCCTGCGGCGCGCCCAGCGGTCACGCCCTACCTCAGAACGCGTAGCGCTAAAGTTTGTACCATCAGCCCGAAGCAATCAGATTTTACAGGAGCGGAAACAGAGGAAACGAAGAAGATCCTAAATACCTTTTAACAAGCTACTTATTTATTCTACAGACTTCTTTGGATAGTCCATTAGCTAAGGGACATTGGTGTTATTCCTCAAAAGCCGTTGGTATAAATCCCTCCTACATTGGCCTGATTTGATTCGCTCCGAATCGTTTAAGGTGCGGGAACGATCCGCCCGGTCATGAGTTTGTTTTGGGAATTAGCCAACCAAGACACTCCCTAGGGATTGGCGATCAGGTTTTCGACCTGAGCTGGAGTGAAGGTCTTGGCCGGCATGCGGAGGTTTTCCCGTTGTTGTTCGGTGAGGGCGGCAAGGTCGGCGGGCTGGCCGATGACATGCGGGGTGAGGAAGATCATCAGCTCGGTTTTGGCGGTGGTCTTGACCTTGCGTTTGAAGAGATTGCCCACGAGGGGAATGCTACCGAGCACAGGGACTTTGCTGTCTTGGTCGGTGGTTTGGTCGGAGATCAGGCCACCGATGACGACGGTGCTATTGCTCGGCGTGACGACGACGGTATCGGCGGAGCGTTTGTCGATGACCGGCGTGTTTACCGTGTCGGAGATTGCCACGGTGCGGTCGCTAAGGGCGGAGATTTCCGGGGTGACGATCATTTCCACGAGGCCGTCGCTGTTAATAAACGGGGTGACGCGCAGGATGATACCAATGTCCTGATATTGGACCGTGTTGGTGGTCTGGCCGGTATCGCTGATGCGAGAGTTGGTGATGAAGGGCACCTCTTGACCGACGATGATGGTAGCCTGTTGGCTGTTGCGGGCCAGGATGGACGGACGGGACAGGATCTCAGTTTTGCCGACAACGGAGAGGGCTCGAATGGTGGCGGAGATGTCGGGGGACGTGACGTTGTAAAATGCTCCGGTGGTGGCGGCGGAGAGGCCGAACCGACTGAGGGTGCTCTCGCTCGTGTTGCCGCCGAGAATGCTCCCGTTGTAGCTGAACTCGGTGCCAAAATCCAAGTCGTTGTTATGGGTAACTTGGAGGAAAACGACGTTGATGAGCACTTGAGGTTTGGGTTTGTCCAAACTCTCGATGACTTGGCGCACAGCTTCGTTGGTCTCGGCGTCGGTGACGACGATGATGCGACGACTTTCCGGATCGCTGGTAATGATCGCGGTGCCGATTTCAGTGGCGTTGGGATAGAGGCCGTTGCTCGAATTCGAGCGTCCCGAACCGCCGGTGGAGGAGGTGCGGTTCCCGCCGGAGGAGAGTGTGGAACCGCGGTTGTTGGTGTTGCCCCGGTTGGTGTTTTGAGCCGACAGCGATGCGCCGGCGGAGAGCAGGAGAGCTGCGCCCAAGCAGATTCGCCACGCACGGAAGGAGGACCAATTTAAGAAGGAAGAATAGTTCATGGCGAAGATCAGCGAGGGCTGGCGGAGTCGTTGAGAAACGAACCGCTGGTTTGTTGCGAATTGCTCGCGGCGCGGTTGGTGAGCGCATCGGATTGAGTGGTGGTGGCGCGGCTGTTGCTCGACTGGAAGAGATTGCGCAGGACGGTTTCGACCTGTTGGACGTTGGCGTTCTCGAGGGTGTAAACGTAGACCTGTTGCTTGCGCGCGTCAGACTGATCCAGTTCGGCGATGATGTCACCGATATCGTGGAGGGTGCTTTGCGAACCGGTTACGATCACGCTGCCGGTGCGGGGGTCCGCGGTGGCGGAAACCGGCACCACGGCGCGAGATCCGGAGGACGTGGATCCACCGCCGCCACGGTTGCCGCGACTGCCGCGACTACTGGAGCCGCCGAATCCGCCGGGAAATCCGCCGCCACCTCCACCGCTGCGAGCAGCCATCATCTGTGCAATCATCGCTCCGGGGCCTCCGGAATTACCTGCGGCCGCGGCATTGTTGTTGTTGCCATTGCGAGTGTTGGACGTCGTGCCGTAGAGGGTGTTGATCAAGGAGGCGGTCTCAGTCGCGTCGGCATGGCGAAGTTTGAAGATGCGCATGGCGGCATCACTGGAGATCGACCCATCGAGTTGGGAGATGACTTCGACGACGTGGCGGACGTTGATCTGGGTGTCGGTCACGACGAGAGAGTTACTGTCTTCGTTGGCGGTGACCGTGGCGCTTTCGGGAATCAACGAGGCCAGATCCTGGGCGGCTTGGGCGGCACCGATGTTGCGCAGAGGGATGATTTGCATGACCATGTCGGCCGTCTGTGGGATATCCTCCGGGTTGTTGCCCGTGCGCACGGGGATGTTCTGGCGTTTGGCGTTTTCCTTGCTCGACACGACGAGATTTCGTCCCCGCAAGGTGGCGGTGTAACCATTTTTGTTGAGGGCATGATTGAGCAGGCTGACGGCCTCGGTCTTGGACACGGGCTGGTTGCTCCACATATCGACTGTGCCGCTGACGGGAGTGTCGAGGACGATGATAAACCCGGCGGCATCGCTGAGATAGTTGAGCACTTGCTCGAGAGGGGCGCCGCGAAAATTGAACCGGAGTTCGGGTTCGGTGGAGTGAGACGCGGACGGCGGTTCTGCCGCCGGCAGGGAAGTCAGGATGAGGCCAACCGTGAGGTAGGAAACGGGACGGAGGAAAAGGGAAGCGTTCATGGTTTTGGAGTCTTTTTAAGGCGCTTTTCCATCAGACGACGAAGCGTCTCGGAGGCGTCGGCAGGAATGGTGGGTTGGGCTGAGTTGGCCGAACGGGAAGAAGATTGAGTGCTGGCGGATGAGGGCGTGGCGGGGGCATCCGAAACGGTCCAAGGAGAGTCGGCAGTGCGGCGTAAGCTTTGCTGGAGCTGAAGGGTGAGCGTGCGGTCGTCGTTGCGCAGATCGACGGAGTCATCGGTGATGGTCGTGACCGTAAACCCGCCGACGGATTCGTTCACCTCGAGGACGCGGCGATAGGCGGCTTCGGAGCTATCGAAGAAGGCGAACAGTCCTTTCTCATAGTTCATGGTGCCCACGAGTGTAATGGTCTGCGCGGCGGGGGGTGGGGGGGGAGGCGCATCGGGATTGGCGTTGCGCTGGACGCGATCGACGCGCGATGCGTCGAAAATATTGCGGTCGGCGATGGATCGAAAGGCGGAAAATTCCTGAGCGGCGGGCACCGGTGAGATCGGGGTGGGCACCGCGGCCGCGGTGGGCCGATTCTGGGCGGTGAGCGATGAGCTCCCCAAAACTCCGAGAACAAGCGATGTCGCGAAAAGAAGACGGATAACTGAGGTCATGGCCTGGTTTCCAAGGGTTTGAGGCGCAGGCCACTCACGACGAAGGCCGCGGAGATTTTTTGGCCCCGTTCGTCGCGGCTGGTGAGTTCGACCGAGTCCATGCGCAGGGCAAGCGGGGAGGATTCAATGGCGTGCAGAAAACGGCTGACGGCGAGGAGGGAACCAGTGGCGTCGATGCGGCATTCGAGAGTCGAGTAGGACTTTGAAGTCGCGCCGCGCTTCCATTGCGGCTTGATCGAGCCGACATCGACGCCGACCTGATCCCCCCACACATTGAGGTGGGAGAGCAGCACTTGCTCGGCTTGGGCGACCTCGGCAGGAAGCGTGGCATTTTGCAACTCGGCCCAACGGTCCCGGGCGCGATCACTGATGGCCAACGAGCCCTGGCCGGACTGGAGTTGGCGCCGCAAGGTGGTGATCTCGGCGTTGGCGGATTGCCAGTGCGCAAAAAGCGGAGTGATGACAAAACGATCGAGCGCGAGCACGCCGATCGAAATGCCGGCGACCAGGAGGAGGCGGCGTTGGCGAAGAGATGCGGTCATACGCCTTGGCCTTTCCAGGTGAATTTGAAGGTGAATTGAGCCGGAGAACGCCCGCGAATCTGGTCCAATTTGACATCGGAAACCGCCGCCGTGCGCCGGAGTGAATCGAGGGCTTGGAGCAGCGCGCTATTGTCGGTGGTCGTGCCGGTTACGGTGACAAACGAAGAGTCATTGATCGCCACGTTCTTTGCCGTGACCACGCCGGTGCGGGGAAAGATATCGGAGACCAAAAGCAGGATACTGAGGTTGTCGGGATTGGTGTCGCTCCAAGAGCGGAATTGCCGAATATTGGCCTGCAGATTTTCGGTGACGGTCACGGCAGGTTTGATTTCAATCCACTGCTCGCGGAGGCGCCAAAGCGTGAAGGCCTGCCAGCTCAATGCGATCAAGAGCAATCCCATGGCCGCCCCGCCGATCGCTGCGAGGGTGCCGAGTCGCCGACGCGGTAGTTTGGCCGTGATGCGTTCCCAAGTCGTGGGC